>JAFAFD010000234.1 GCA_023423675.1 Pseudomonadota bacterium
CGCGCGCCAGCTGCTCCATGCCGTGCTCGGCGATGTAGCCGTGGCCGCCGAAGCACTGCAGGGCGTTGTAGGTGTTCTCGATGCCCCATTCGGTCTGGCAGGCCTTGGAGATCGGGGTGAGGAAGCTGACCAGGGTGTCGGCGCGCTCACGCTCGGCGGCATCGTCGGCGCTGTGCGCCACATCGATGAGCGTGGCGGCGTGCAGGGCCAGCAGGCGGCTGCCTTCGACCAGCGACTTGATGGTCAGCAGCATGCGGCGCACGTCCGGGTGCACCAGGATCGGGTCGGCGGCCTTCTCCGGGAACTTGGCGCCGCTGAGCGCGCGCGACTGCAGGCGCTCACGGCTGTACTTCAGCGCGTTCTGGTAGGCGCGCTCGGACAGGCCGATGCCCTGCAGGCCGACGCCCAGGCGTGCGGTGTTCATCATGGTGAACATCGCCTGCAGGCCCCTGTGCGGCTCGCCGACCAGGTAACCCTGCGCACCGTCGAAGTTCATCACGCAGGTGACCGAACCCTTGATGCCCATCTTGTGCTCGATCGAGCCGCAGCGCAGTGCGTTGCGCTCGCCGACGTTGCCATCGCGGTCGACCTCGAACTTGGGGGTGACGAACAGCGAGATGCCCTTGGCACCCGGAGGGGCGTCGGGCAGCTTGGCCAGCACCAGGTGCACGATGTTCTCAGTCAGGTCGTGCTCGCCGGCGGTGATGAAGATCTTGGTGCCGGTGATCGCGTAGCTGCCATCGGCATTCGGTTCGGCCTTGGTCTTCAGCAGGCCCAGGTCGGTGCCGCAATGCGGTTCGGTCAGGCACATGGTGCCGGTCCAGCGGCCCTCGATCAGCGGCTTGAGGAAGGCGTCGTGCTGCCAGGCCTCGCCGTGCTGCTTCAGCGCTTCGATGGCGCCGTGGGAGAGCAGCGGGAAATTGCCCCACGCCAGGTTGGCGGCGTTGATCATCTCGTTCAGCGGCACGCCCAGGGTGTGCGGCAGGCCCTGGCCACCCAGTTCCGGGGCCGCGGTCAGGCCGGTCCAGCCGCCATCGACGAACTGGTCGTAGGCCTGCTTGAAGCCGGGCGGGGTGGTCACTTCACCGGTGGCCTGGTCGAGCACGCAGCCGATCTCGTCGCCCACGCTGTTGAGCGGTGCCAGCACGCTGGCGCTGAAACGGCCGGCTTCTTCCAGCACGGCATCGACCACGTCGGCGGTGGCGTCGGTGAAACCCAGGCGGGCGAACAGCGGTTCGACCTTGAGCACGTCGTGCAGGGCGAAACGGAGGTCGGAAAGCGGGGCGGTGTAGCTGCTCATCGGTGACGTCTCGATCAGGACAAAAGGGCGCGGCAGGCGATGCCGCGGCGAAAGGGGAGTCTCAGCGCAGCACGCCGGGCAGGCCCGGGGCCTGGTTGAGGGTGCTGCGGCCGCTGATGTCGAAGCTGCGCTGCTTCTTTTCCTGCGGGGTGGCGGCCACCGTGCCCTTCAGGCCATAGGCCAGGGTGCGGTTGCCGGCCAGGGCGTCGGCCACGACCAGGCGCGCGCCGGAGCTGGGCACCAGGTTGAGGTTGATGACGTCGGCCGAGGTGCCGCCGATGGAGATGGCCGGCTTGGCCTGCAGGGTGCCCGCTTCGGTGTCGCCGACGGTCAGGGTCAGCGAGACATCGTCGAAGGTCATGGGCATCGAGCTGTAGTTCTGCAGGCGCAGGGCCACGGTCCAGTTGCCGTCGGCGCCCACGGTGAGCTGCTGCAGGCTGGCCGCCGGTTCCGAAACACGCTTGACGATGCCATCGCTGCAAGCAGCCAAGGCCAGGGTGCACAGGACGATCAAGGCGAAACGGAAACGGTGGAGCATGGGCGCAGGTCCTTTGTAGGGGGTGCGTGGGATAAGCATACTACGGCGTATGGTGGAATGGATCGCCCGCGGCGACCCGTCGCAGAGGGTAGCGCGTGAACATTAACGGTAGGGGCCCGACGCGCAGCCGCGCGCGAAGCGCCCGCAGGGGTGCTCCGTGCGTGGCGGGAGGGGCGGGTTCAGTCGGCCGGCGTGGGCGCGGGATCGCGCAGCGGTGCCATCATCTTCAGCGGCGCCAGGTCGTAGCCCATCGCTTCGGCCTTGGCCTTGAGCTGCTCGAACAGCGTGCGGTCCATCTCCGGCAGGCGCGAGAGGATCCACAGGTACCTGCGGTCGGGCTCACCGACGACCGCCCACTGGTACTCCGGGTCCAGCGCGATCACCCAGTAGTCGGCCCAGACCAGCGGCACCCAGCTCAGCCAGTCCGGGGCGAAGCGGACCTGCAGCTGGCCGGGCTGGCCCTCCACCGGGCGTGCCACGCCATCGGCCACCACCCGTTCGCCTTCGCGGTTGCGGCAGGCATTGGTGACGCTGATGCGGCCATCGCGGCGCAGCCCGTAGTTGGCGGTGATCTCGCCCACGCACTGCTTCTGGAACGACACCGGCAGATGCGCGATCTCGTGCCATTGGCCGGCATAGCGGTCGATGTCCAGGGCCTCGACGGCGCGCACGGGTTCGGCGGCGAACGTGGGCGCGGCGGCCAGCAGCAGGCAGGTCAACAGGGCAGGGCGAAGACGCATCGACATGGGCAGGCTCCGGGCGAGAGCTTCGAGCGTAGGCGAGTGGCGGCGGTGGGGTGTGAATGTCGCGAGTGGGCAAAAAAAAAGACCTGCATTTCTGCAGGTCTTCAAACTGGTGGCCGAGGACGGAATCGAACCGCCGACACGGGGATTTTCAATCCCCTGCTCTACCAACTGAGCTACTCGGCCAGTTTGGCTGGCCAACTGCGCGGACGCAGGGGCCGGAAAAAAAAGACCTGCATTTCTGCAGGCCTTCGAAAGTGGTGGCCGAGGACGGAATCGAACCGCCGACACGGGGATTTTCAATCCCCTGCTCTACCAACTGAGCTACTCGGCCACTTGTTTCGTTGCAGCGAGGTCGCTGCCGAGGACGCGCATGTTACGGAGGTAGACCGCATTCGGCAAGCGTTTTGGCAAAAAACCTTCACATTGCCGTCTGCGCGCGCGCAAGTGCTTGATCCTGCGTGCGCGACGGAATGCGGGCCGCTGGTTGGCGGGGGATGCCGGCAGCGCGGGGGCATGCACCGCGAGCGTGCTCCGCGACGGAAATCAGCGATGCGCCGATATCGGCAAAGTCGCAGCGGCAGGGGCTGTGCCGGGCTGCGTGTGCAGCGGCCGGTGGAACGCTGTTTCCGTCGCCGCCCAAGGCCGGGGCGGAGGCGTACCGTCGGCGTTCCCTTTTCGATGCTGCCCGCAGCAGAGACCCTTGCCATGTCCGATACCCCGACCAACACCACGCGCATCGTCCTGGCCTCACGCCCGCAGGGAGCGCCGACCGACGCCAATTTCCGCCTCGAGCAGGCCCCGCTGCCGGCACTGCAGCCAGGCGAGGTGCTGCTGCGCAACCGCTACCTGTCGCTGGACCCGTACATGCGCGGACGCATGGACGATGGCCCGTCCTATGCTGCGCCGGTAGCGCTGGACGCGGTGATGGAAGGGCAGACCGTGTCTGAGGTGCTGCAGTCCACCGTGGCCGATGTTGCCGTGGGTGACCATGTGCTGGCACCGGGTGGCTGGCAGACCCATGCGGTGCTGCCGGCCGCCGCGCTGGGGCGCCGCCTCGACGTGGCCGGGTTGCCGCTGAGCACAGCGTTGGGCGTGTTCGGCATGCCTGGCTTCACCGCGTATTCCAGCCTGCATGAAATTGCCCGCTTGAAGCCGGGCGAGACGCTGGTCGTGGCGGCGGCGAGCGGGCCGGTCGGCGCCACCGTTGCCCAGCTGGCGCGCCTGCAGGGCGCGCGTGTGGTGGCCATCGCCGGGGGTGCAGCCAAGCAGGCCTACCTGCACACGCTGGGCGTGGACGTGGCGTTGGACCATCGCGCGCCAGACTTCGCCGCGCAGCTGCGCGACGCGGTGCCGGATGGCATCGACGTCTACTTCGAGAACGTCGGCGGCCATGTATTGGACGCGGTGCTGCCTCTCCTCAACGATTTCGCGCGTGTTCCGGTCTGCGGCACCATCGCCACCTACAACGGACGCGGTGTCGAGCAACCGGGTCCGGACAGGTTGCCAGCACTGTTCAGCCAGATCCTGCGCCAGCGGCTGACCGTGCGCGGCTTCATCGTGCATGACTTCAAGCACCTGTGGCCGGAATTCGAGCGCGAGATGGCGCAGTGGCTGCGCGAAGGGCGCATCCAGTACCGCGAGGACGTGGTGGAAGGATTGCAGCGTGCCCCGGAAGCCTTCTTCGGCCTGCTGCAGGGGCGCAACTTCGGCAAGCTGGTGGTGAAGCTTGATTGAACCTGCCACGGCGATTCGGCCGGGCAGGGCGCCGCGCTAGCGGTAGGACAACCCACTGCTGGCCATGAAGCCCTTCGGGTCGAACACTGCCCAGGCCTCGCCCCACTCGAAACGGGCGCGGCCGGCGTTGAGCGGGCGTCCCAGCGCTTTGGCCAGGGCACGGCGCATGAACGTGACTTCGGCATCGATCGCGGCCTGGGTGGGCCAGCCGTCGTCCATCGGCGCGCCGGGCAGCTGCACGCCGATGGACAGCATCGACAGCGCCTGCCCGTGGAAGCACAGGGCGACTGCCGCCGGCACGCCCTGCAGCTGCAGGCTTCGCAGGTGCAGCCACTGGTAGCCGTTGCCGAGGTCGCGGCTGTCCTGCAGCAGCGCGGCAAAACCCGCGTGGGCCTGTGCCAGCGTGAGCGTCGGCCCGATCCTCAGCGGCAGCTCACCCAGGCCGATGCTGCCGTCGGCGGCATCGAAATCAAGCGCCCGCAGTGCGCTGCCGCGCGCACTCACGGGGCGAAACGCACCTGGCGTGGATCACTGACGCTGATCTGCGTCTGGTAGTAGTACTTGCCGCTGGGCTGGCCGCTGGCGTTGATGAAGTCGATGCGGACCCGGCGCGCGGTGCCGCCTACCAGCAGGCGGCGGTTCTTCAGGTAGTCCAGCTTCAGGCCCAGCGCTTCTTCCAGTGCGGGGCGCAGCGCGGCGTCCATGCTGAGGGTGATGTTCAGCGGGTGCCGGTAGTCGCGTTCGCTGTTGAGGTAGATGCGGCCACCGTCGCTGCCGACGGCCTGCACGCTCATGGCGAAGGTGCCGGAAATGCCGCGCGCTGGATCGTCCTGCGCGGCACGCACGGCTTCGTAGTTGCCGATGTAGCCGGACACCGGCGGCGGCGCGGCGGCCAGGCGATGGGCGCAGCCGGTCGTCAGCAGCAGCGGGACCAGCAGTGAGGCCAGCAGGGCGGGGCGATTCATGGCGCTTCCTTGTGCGTCGGTGGATGTGCCGATTGTGGCCGCGCGTCGGTTGCAGCCACAAGCGCGCTGTCCAATTGGCCCGTTGATGGGTCATGCTGGACGCCTACCGCATCGACCAGGGAAGGACATGCCAAGGACCGCCGACGTTCATGCCATCGATTGGGGCGCGCTGCAGTGTGCCTATGGCGACGCCTCTGAAGCGGGTGCACTGCTGGCCGCGCTGATGGACCCGCAGCACCAGCAGGACTGGAACGACATCTGGTCGCATCTGTGCCACCAGGGCACGGTCTACCCTGCCAGCCACGCCGCGCTGCCGGTGCTGCTCTCGATCGCACGGCAGACCGGGCGCAGCGACGGCGATGATGCGTTGCTGCTGGCCGGTGCGATTGTCGCCGGCTCGGACGTGGGCGACCCGGGACTGGTGCCGCACGGCGATGTCATCCAGGCGTTGCGCAGCAAGGTGCAGAAGCGCCTGCAGGGCAGTGGCCGGGAAGCGGTGCCGCTGTCCGAAGATGGGCATGGCGAGCGTGGCTGGCTGCGCCAGGCCTGGCTGGGGCTGAGTGGTGAAAAAGCCTGGTCGCAGCATCTGGACCGGCTTGCCGAGGGCGAGCTCGTGGGGGAGTGCGTGGCCTGTTCGGCCGATCTGTACTGCACGCTGGATGTTGAAGCGCCGTTCGTCTGCCATGAGGACCCGGTGTTCGGCGCCCCGTCGGCGACGTCGGCGCTGCTGCCGGGTGAGCCGGTCGGCGTGGCCGAGCACTGGCTGATGCAGCAGGTGCGCGGCGATGGCGATGCCCGCGCCGAGCAGCTGCTGGAACTGGCCTTCGGTCATTCCGAATGCAGTGCCTGCGGACATCCGTTCGCGGTGCGCGAGTGCGTGCAGGCCTGAGCTGCAGGCGACCTGCACGCGGCGCTCGCGGCGGCCTGACCATCGCATCACCGGCGCGCGTCTAGCGTGCGTTGACCGGGTCGGCCTGTTGCCGGCCGGAGCGCCCCCATGAACGACAAGCAGAACCCCAACCAGCAGCAGGCCCGCGAAGGTGCCGAGGAAAGCCGCCAGGACCGCCGTCAGGACGAGGTGGCGAAGCAGCGGCCTGGCCAGCAGGACCAGCAGGTGCATGACGCGCATTCGCGACGGCCGCAGCGCAAGGATGGGAGCCAGGAGCCGGGTTGAGGGCGGCGACGGCTGTGGCTGCCCGGGCGTTCAGTCCTGCAGCGTGAACCCGGCAGGCGCGCGCGGCACAGGTACGGCCGGGCAGTGATACATGTCCATGTAGACCGCGGTGGTGGTCTCGCCGCAGTGCACGTCGTAACGGTCGATGACGTGGTAGTCGGGCGTGCCTTCGGCCAGCGGCGCGAAGGTCATCATCGCCTCGAACTGACGTACGCTGCGGGCTGTTCGAGATAGGCCTGCTGGCCAGCGGGCTGGCATACCTTGATCGGGCTTTCCTTGCGCAGGCCCCACTGTGCACTGTCTTCCGGCGCGGCATCGGCGGCGAGTGCAGGGGCGGCGGGAACGGCCAGCGCGACCAGCGCCAGCAGGGCAGTGACTGCATGCATCCGTGCATCCTCGGTAGGTGTCGAGATGATGATCCTAGCGCAGGGCGTGGGGATGGGTGACCGCCACCGCGACGGCGGCCCAAAGAAAAAGCCCGCAGATCACTGGGATCTACGGGCTTTTCTGAATAGTGGTGGAGCCAAGGAGGATCGAACTCCTGACCTCGTCATTGCGAACGACGCGCTCTCCCAGCTGAGCTATGGCCCCACGGCGCATCCAGTGTAGCGCTGCCTCCGGGGCTTGCCAAGCAGCGACCCGGCAGCCGTGGCAGGCTGGGCACCTTCACCGCCGAGGGACGCCCCATGACCGATTACCGCCCGATCGAGTGCGACCTGCACGATGTGCTGGAAATCGCCTGCCTGCACCACGCCCTGCTGCAGGTCGAACTGCGCGATGGCAGCCGCTTCGCGGCGCGTGCGCGGACCACTGTCAGCACCGCGGACAAGGAGGAGTTCCTGCTTCTGGATGCGCCCGACGGCGAGCGCCGCGTCCGCCTGGACCAGCTGCATGCGGTAGCGACCGTAGGCGCCGATGGCATTCCCGGCGCGCGCACGGTGCTGGGCCCCGGGCCCACCGACGCCAGTGGCGAAGCTGAACAGGGTTTCTGAATCAATGGCTTGGCAGCGTCAATAGCCAGATCCGGCTAGGCGGGAGGCGTAAAGAGGACCGGAACGGTGCCGTTAACAGGGGACGCTTTCTAGCGCTCCCTTCCACGGATCTGTTTCCCCATGATGACCCCCGCTGCATCCCGTTTTTCCGCCTCTCCGCCGTCGCGTTCGCTGACCATCGCCTCGCGGTTGGCGCTGCTGATGGCCGCGATCACCACCGTCGCTTTCGCCGCGCTGGCGATCCTGATCTACCGCGATACCGCCGACAGCTACCAGCAGCGCGTGAGCGCCGGCCTGGATACCGCCACCGTGCTGATGCGCGATTCGGTGCAGCTGTACGACCGCAGCCTGAGCGAGAGCACCGAGCGCATCGCCGGCACCTTCCGCGCGATGCTGCCGCAGGGCGAGGCACAGGCCGATGGCGCTGCGCCCATCGACGTGGTCGGCCGCAGCGCGCCGACCCTGCGGCTGGGCAACCAGTCGATCGGGCCGACGTCGACCGAAGTCGATCGCTTCGCCGACGCCACCGGTGGCGTGGCCACGGTGTTCGTGCGCGACGGCGATGATTTCGTGCGCGTGGCCACCTCGCTGCGCAACGCGCAGGGCGAGCGCGTGCTCGGCACCGTGCTTGACCATGCCAATCCGGCCTATGCCCGGGTGCGCGCCGGGCAGGGCTACACCGGCCCGGCGCATCTGTTCGGCACCGACTACATGACCCATTACATGCCGATCCTCGCCGCCGATGGCAGCGTGGCCGGCATCGCTTTCGTCGGCCAGGATTATTCGCAGGGCCTGGCCGCGCTGAAGACGCGCCTGCGCGAGGCTACGCTGGGCCGCGAAGGGCGCTTCATCGTGGTGGACACCCGCGCAGGCAAAGAGCGCGGCCGCGTGCTGGCCGCCGCCGAAGGCGAGGGTGGCGTACTGCAGGAACAGGTGGCCGCGCAGGATCTGCCCGCGCTGCAGGCGCTGCTGGACGGCAGCAGCACGCAGGCGCGCCTGCACCTGCGCCCGGCCGCTGGCGGCACCGAGCAGGCCTGGTTTGTCTCGGCGCAGCGCTACGGCGCGTGGCAGTGGCTGGTGCTGGGCCTTGAACCGCAGTCGGTGCTGGACGAGGTGCTCAACGGCCTGATGCTGCGCATCGCGCTGATCTCGGCGCTGGCACTGGCGACGGTGGTGACCCTGATCGTGCTGGTGGTGCGCCAGCTGCTGGGCCGTCCGCTGGCTGCGGCCGCGCAGGTCGCGCGCGATGTCGCCAGCGGCCGCCTGGACCGCGAGATCGAGGTACGCCGCGATGACGAAGTCGGCCGCGTGCTCGGGTCGCTGCAGCAGATGCGTTCCAAGCTGCGGGAAATACTGCAGGCGCAGGCGGTGATGGGCGAACGCCATTCCGCCGGCGTGGTCAGCCATCGCATCGACGAGCAGGCCTTCGAGGGTGAATTCCGCACCATGGTGGCCGGTACCAACGCGCTGGTGGCCGCGCACCTGCAGACCCAGCAGCGCATGGTCGCCTTGGTCGAGCGCTACGCCGAGGGCGACCTGCAGCAGACGATGGACGTGCTGCCCGGTGAGCAGGTGGCGATCACCGGCGCGCTCAATGGCGTGCGTTCGAAGCTGCAGGGCATCAATGGCGAGATCAAGCGCCTGGTGGCGGCCGCTGCCGCCGGCGATTTCAGCGTGCGCGGTGATGCGCAGGCCTTCGCCAACGATTTCCGGCAGATGGTGCAGGGCCTCAACAGCGTGATGGGCACGGCCGATGAGAACCTGATGGCGCTCTCGGCCCTGCTGCGCAACCTCGCCGAGGGCGACCTGCGGCACCGCATCGACGGGCAGTCGCAAGGTGTGTTCGCGCGCATGCGCGAGGACGCCAACGCTACCGTGGGGGCGCTGACCGGCATCGTCGGCCGCATCCAGCAGGCGGCCGGCGCGGTGAGCCTGGCGGCCGCGGAGATCGCCGCCGGCAACGACGATCTGTCCCGTCGCACCGAACAGCAGGCGGCCAACCTGGAAGAGTCGGCGGCGTCGATCGAGGAGATGACCTCGGCCGTGCGCCAGAACGCCGACCATGCGCGCCGCGCCGACCGGCTGGCGAGCGAGGCCGCACAGGTTGCGGGGCGCGGTGGCGCGGCGATGGCGGAGATGCAGGCCACGATGGGCCTGATCGACGCCGCCTCACGGCGCATCGCCGAGATCATCGCGGTGATCGATGGCATCGCGTTCCAGACCAACATCCTGGCGTTGAATGCCGCGGTCGAAGCGGCGCGGGCGGGCGAGGAAGGCCGTGGCTTCGCGGTGGTGGCCAGCGAGGTACGCGCGCTGGCGCAGCGCTCCACGCTGGCTGCTGCGGAGATCAAGGGGCTGATCGAGGATTCGGTCGCCCGGGTGGCCGAAGGCAACGTGCTGGCCGGTGATGCCGGGCGGACCATCCAGGACGTGGTGGCGTCGGTGACCGAGCTCGGTGGTCTGGTGGGCGAGATCGCCCATGCCTGCCAGGAACAGGCCGCCGGCATCGAACTGGTCAACCAGAGCATCGTGCAGATGGACGGCGTGACCCAGCAGAACGCGGCACTGGTGGAGGAGGCGTCGGCTTCGGCGCGGGCGATGAGCAGCCAGGCGCATGCGCTGCAGGATGCCGCCGGCCGCTTCGTGCTGGATCGCACGCCGGTGGGCACAGGCGAGTAAGGGGAGCAGGGCCCGGGGAGGCGGTGGCATCGGCTGCCGCCTCCCACTTTGCCGCAGCGGGCGGCAACCTGACTGCGACGGGGTGCGCAACGAAATCGTAACAATTCGGGCGATAATGAACGCTTGCGCAGTGTCTCCCTTTTCTACCGCCCGGCTCGCGCAGGCCGCACGGATGCCTCCTCAGAGCTCTCGATGCCTTCCCATACCGATTCCCGCCGTTCGTCGGGCATGTCGTCCGTTCTTTCCTTCCGTCTCCAGCCCCTGGCCCTGGCCTGTGCCGGCCTGGCCCTGGCCGCCAGCTTCGGCGCCGCCGCGCAGGACCACGTGCCGAGCGCGACCGCGCTTGACACGATCACCGTGACCGCCGAGCACCGCGAACAGAACCTGCAGGAAGTGCCGGTGTCGGTGGGCGTGGTGCAGGGCGAGCGCATGCGTGACTTCACCGCCGGCGGCGACGACACCCTGCTGGCGCTGTCCGGCCGCGTGCCGAGCCTGTATGCAGAAACCACCACCGGCCGCATTTTCCCGCGCTTCTACATCCGCGGCCTGGGCAACATCGACTTCTACCTGGGTGCCTCGCAGCCGGTGTCGATCATCCAGGACGACGTGGTGCTGGAACACGTGGTGCTGAAGTCCAACCCGGTCTATGACGTGGACCAGGTGGAAGTGCTGCGCGGCCCGCAGGGCTCGCTGTTCGGCCGCAACACCACCGCCGGCATCGTCAAGTTCGACACCATCAAGCCGAGCGAAGACTACAGCGGCCGCGTCAGCGCCAGCTATGCCAGCTACAACAGCGTGTCGATCGACGGCGGCTTCGGCGGCCCGATCAACGATGTCGCCGCGTTCCGCGTGTCGGCCCTGTACCAGCACCGCGACGACTACGTCGACAACACCTACACCGGCCCCAGCGCCGATGGCACGGTCAGCCCGAAGAAGAACGCCATGGGCGGCTTCGACGACCGCAACGTGCGCGCGCAGCTGCTGCTGACCCCGAGCGACCAGTTCTCGATCCTGGCCTCGGCCCACGCCCGCGACTACGAAGGCACCTCGACCCTGTTCCTGCGCAACGCGCTGACCAAGGGCTCGAACCAGACCGACGTGCCGCGCGACAAGGTCGCCTACGACGAAGCCGACAACAACCCGCAGGCCTACAAGACCTACGGCGGCTCGGTGAAGGCGCGTTATGACTTCGGCGCGGTCGACTTCACCTCGATCACCGCCTACGAAACCACCTCCGGCTACAGCCGTGG
>JAFAFD010000246.1 GCA_023423675.1 Pseudomonadota bacterium
GGGCCCCTTCGGGGGCCCCCCCCACACCCCCCCCCCCCCCCCCCAACCCACGGACACCCAGCATTTGATGTTGACGTTGCAGTTGCAGTTGATTGCAGCAGGTGCAGGGCTGCAAGCCCTGCAGAAAAACCTACCGGACCTGCTCCTGCTTGCGCACGATCGCCATCGCAATCTCCAGCGACTGCTCGTAGTTCAACCGCGGGTCCACCGTCGACCGGTACGCACGCTCCAGGTCACGCTCGGTCAACTCACGCGCACCGCCGGTGCATTCGGTCACATCCTCGCCGGTCAGCTCCAGGTGCACGCCACCCAGCCGCGTGCCCGCCGCCGCGTGCAGGTCGAAGGACATCTCCACCTCGCCGCGCACGTTGTCGAAGCGACGCGTCTTGAAACCGTTCGCCGTGCTCTCGGTGTTGCCATGCATCGCATCGCACACCCACAACACGCGGCGGCCATCGCGCTTCACCGCGTCCAGCAGCGGCGGCAGCTTCTCGGCAATCTGCGCCGCACCCATGCGGTGGATGAAACTCAGGCGTCCGGGTTCGTCGTCCGGGTTCAGCACGTCGATCAAGCGCAGCAGCTGGTCCGGCTGCACCGACGGCCCCACCTTGATCGCGATCGGATTGCGCACGCCCCGCAGGTACTCCACGTGCGCGCCATCCAGCGCGGCGGTGCGCATGCCGATCCACGGGTAATGCGTGCTCAGGTTCAACCAGCCCTGCTGGCGCGGCACCTGCCGGGTCAGCGCCTGCTCGTACGGCAGCAGCAGCGCTTCGTGCGAGGTGTAGAAGTCGATGCGGTTGAGGTTGTGCACGCGGGCCCCGGCCAGGGTCTCCATGAAGTGCACCGCGTCGCCGATCGAGGCCACCATCTTCTGGTACTCGGCGGCCAGCGGCGAATGCCGCACCCACTCCAGGTTCCAGTATTCGGGATGGTGCAGGTCGGCGAAACCACCGTCGATCAGCGCCCGCACGAAGTTCATCGTCATCGCCGAGTGCGCGTGGGCCTGCAGCATCCGCTTCGGGTCCGGCAGGCGCGCGGCCTCGGTGAACGCCGGCGCATTGATCACGTCGCCGCGGTAGCTCGGCAGGGTCACGCCGTCGCGGGTCTCGGTGTCGGCCGAGCGCGGCTTGGCGTACTGGCCGGCGAAACGGCCGACGCGGATCACCGGTTGGCGCAGGCCGTGCACCAGCACCAGGCTCATCTGCAGCAGCACCTTCAGCCGGTTGGAGATCGTGCCGGATTCGCAGTCGCTGAAATTCTCCGCGCAATCACCGCCCTGCAGCAGGAAGCGCTTGCCTTCCTGCGCGTCGGCCAGCTGCTGCTTCAGCGCCAGGATCTCCCACGAGGTCACCAGCGGCGGCAGCCGCTTCAGCTCGTGCAGGGCGGCGTCCAGCGCGATGGGATCGGGATAGGTCGGCATCTGCAGGGCGGTCTTGCCACGCCAGCTCTCCGGCGACCAGCCAGCGCCGACGGCGGTCGCAGCGGGATCGGAGACGGGCGGAATGGCGGACAGGCTCATTGCAGGATTCCGGGGTGGGGGACGTTCATGGTCGCAGAGCCGGCCGCTGTCGCAAAGGCCCGGCCGCCCTCTGCACATGCCTGAACATCGGGGAAAGGGCAACGCGATCGGCCACAAACCGCATGACCACACCCGCCCGGACAGGCGCATGATTCGCCTCGCAGTGTTACGAAGTAACAATCCCATCCCTTCTTCCGGCCCCTTCCACAGCCCATCCGCCATGAAGCCCTCCCTGCTCGCAACCGGCATCACCTTCGCCCTGGCCCTGGCCAGCCTGCCCTCCCTCGCCCTGGCCGCCGATGCCGCCACGGACGCCGCCCCGGTGAAGGACCTCGACACCGTCACCGTCAGCGCCCAGCTCGACCAGGCGCGCAACGCGCTGTCGCCCGACATCGGCAGCAGCCAGTACCAGATCACCGCCGAGGACATCCAGAAGCAGCCGCTGGGCGCATCCGCGCCGCTCAGCCAGGTGCTGCTGCAGGCGCCGGGCGTGGTCCAGGATTCCTACGGTGGCGTGCACGTGCGCGGCGACCACGCCAACCTGCAGTACCGCATCAACGGTGTGCTGCTGCCCGAGTCGATCTCCGGTTTCGGCCAGACCCTGGACGCGCGCACGATCAAGAGCATCCGCCTGATGGACGGCGCGCTGCCGGCACAGTTCGGCGAGCGCACCGCCGCGGTGGTCGACATCACCACCCGCAGTGGCGCCGAGCTCGGCAATGGCGGCAGCGTCGGCATCACCACCGGCTCGTTCGGCAAGGTCAACCCGAACGCCTCGTGGTGGGGCTCGCAGGGGCGCTGGAGCTGGTTCCTGACCGGCAACTACGACCAGAACGACGTCGGCCTGGAGAACCCGACCAGCTCGCGCAAGCCGGAACATGACGATACCCACCAGGGCAAGGCGTTCGCCGACCTGACCTACCTGGTCAACGACACCACGCGCCTGAGCGTGTTCGCCGGCTTCGCCAACAACCGCTTCCAGATTCCGGTCAACCCGGGCCAGACCCCGCAGTTCGGCTACCTGGACACCACCGCCTTCGATTCCAGCCAGCTGGATGAGACGCAGCGCGAGACCACCCGCTTCGGCATGCTGGTGCTGCAGGGCACGCTGGGCGAGACCGCCTACCAGGTCTCTGCCGGGCAGCGTTACAGCGATGTCGGCTTCAATCCCGACGTGGCCGGCGACCTGGTGTTCAGTGGCGTCGCCTCGCAGGTCCAGCGCAGCAACCGCGCCAACACGCTGCAGGCGGACTTCTCCACGCCGCTGGGCGACAACCACACGCTGCGCTATGGCGTGTACGGCAACCAGGAGCGTGCCCGCGCCAGCAACAACAGCTGGGTGTTCCCGGTCGACGACGACGGCGCACAGACCAGCACCACGCCGCTGCAGATTGCCGACAGCAGCGCGTTCAAGGCCACCACGGCGGCGGTCTACGTGCAGGACGAGTGGAAGATCGGCGACGACTGGACGGTCAACTACGGCCTGCGCGGTGACCGCTACAAGGCCTTCGGCCAGACCGAGGGCCAGCTCAGCCCGCGCCTGGGCGTGGTCTGGACGGCCAGCGACAGCACCACCGTGCACGCCGGCTACTCGCGCTACTTCACCCCCCCGGCCAGCGAGCTGATCGCCACCAGCGACATCAGCCTGTATGACGGCACCACCAACGCGCAGCCGTCCGGCGGCAACAACATTCCGCTGGCCGAGCGCAGCGACTACTACGACATCGGCGTCTCCCAGCAGGTCGGCGAGCACCTGACCCTGGGCCTGGATGCCTATGACCGCCGCGTCTCGCGCCTGCAGGACGAAGGCCAGTTCGGCGCCGCCTACATCTACTCGACGTTCAACTACCGTCGCGGCCACATCCGCGGCCTGGAATTCAGCGCCGACTACAGCAACGGTCCCTTCAGTGCCTACTTCAACGCAGCCCTGAACAAGGCCATCGGCACCGACGTCATCACCAGCCAGTACAACCTCGATCCGGAGGCCCTGGCCTATGTGGCCGACCACTGGATCCACCTGGACCACGATCAGAAGCTGACCTCGTCGGGTGGCTTCAGCTACGCCTTCGCCGGCCACAACCGCATCGGTGCGAACTACGTGTTCGGCAGCGGCCTGCGCTCGGATACCGACACGGTGCCCAACGGTGGCGAGCTGCCGTCCTACCTGCAGGTGAACCTGAGTGCCGGGCACGACTTCAATGCCGACAGCGGGCATCCGCTGCACGTGCAGGTGGCGGTGATCAATGCACTGGATCGCAGCTACCAGCTGCGTGATGGCGGCGGCGTCGGCGTGTTCGCGCCGCAATGGGGCCCGCGCCGCGGTGCCTACCTGAGCCTGCAGCAGGACTTCTGAGGTAGTGCCGCTGTCTCTTATACACTCTCCG
>JAFAFD010000299.1 GCA_023423675.1 Pseudomonadota bacterium
GGCCATGCCCGGCGGAAGGCAGCCCCCCAACGCAGAACGGCCCCGCTTTAGCGGGGCCGCTGTGTTTAACGCATGCCGGGCAGCGCCCGGCACTACATCACTTACGCACCATGTGCCGCGAGCTGGCCCAGGCGCTGCACCGCGACCGAAACGGTCGGGTAGTCCAGGGTCTTCTGCTCGGCCAGTTCGGCCAGCATCGACAGGGTGAAGCGCAGGCTGCTGTCGTCACGACCGATCCAGCTGGCGACCTTGGCTTCAGCGCTGCTGCCCTTGGTGCCCAGCACCTGGCCGGCCAGGTTGCGGTGGTGCGCGGCCAGTTCGTCACGCAGCACGCCACGGGCAACCGCGTGCCAGCGGCCGTTGACCTCCAGCGCGTCGATCTGCTCGAACAGCCACGGCAGCTGCAGGGCATCGCCCAGGCGGAAGTGGATCTTGGACACGTCCACCGGCTTCAGCTTGCGGGTGCGGGCCAGTTCGATGATGTCGAACGCCGGCTCCAGGAAGTGCAGTTCGGCCAGCTGCTGGGCCAGCGCGGACGGCAGGCCCTTTTCCTTCCACTCGGCCACCAGGGCTTCGTAGGTCGGACGCTGCGAATCCGGCAGCACGCCCGAAGCAACGCGGATGTCATTGAACGGACCCTGGTAGCGGTTGACCGCCTCGGTGATGCCCGGCATCGGGCCCGGGCGCGACAGCAGCCAGCGCACGAACGAACGCTGCAGCTTCCAGATCACTTCCAGTGCGTCGATCTGCACCGACTCCGGCAGGGTGCCGTCGAGGGCGTCGATCTGCGCCCACAGCGCGCGGGCATCCAGCGTTTCGCGGCTGATGGTGTACGCCTTGGCGACCTCGGCGATGGTGCGGCCGGTGTCTTCCTGCATGCGCATCAGGAAGGTGGCGCCCATGCGGTTGATGGTCTGGTTGGTCACGGCCGTGGCGATGATCTCGCGCTTCAAGCGGTGACGCTCCATCGCGTCGGCGTACTTCTTCTGCAGCGGGGTCGGGAAGTAGCGCTGCAGTTCCTTGGACAGGTACGGATCTTCCGGGATGTCCGAATCCAGCAGCTGGGCGAACGCCACCAGCTTGGAATAGGACAGCAGCACCGACAGTTCCGGACGGGTCAGGCCCTGGCCGCGTGCCTTGCGCTGCGACAGCTCGGCATCGGACGGCAGGAACTCGATCTGGCGATCAAGCAGGCCCTGCTGTTCCAGGGTGCGGATGAAGTGCTGCTTGGAACCCAGGCGCTTGACCGCCATCCGCTCCATCAGGCTCAGGGCCTGGTTCTGGCGGTAGTTGTCATTGAGCACCAGGTCGGCGACTTCGTCGGTCATCGACGCCAGCAGCTTGTTGCGCTGCTCGACGGTCAGCTTCTTGGCGCGCACCACGTCGTTGAGCAGGATCTTGATGTTGACTTCATGGTCGGAGGTGTCCACACCGGCCGAGTTGTCGATGAAGTCGGTGTTGAGCAGCACGCCGGCCTGGGCGGCTTCGATGCGGCCCAGCTGGGTCATGCCCAGGTTGCCGCCCTCGCCCACCACCTTGCAGCGCAGCTCGCCACCGTTCACGCGCAGGGCGTTGTTGGCACGGTCGCCGACATCGCTGTGCTGCTCGCTGGCGGCCTTGACGTAGGTACCGATGCCGCCGTTCCACAGCAGGTCGACCGGCGCCTTCAGGATCGCGCTCATCAGGTCGTTCGGCGACATCGCCTTGACGTTCTCGTCCAGGCCCAGCGCTTCACGCACCTGCGGTGTGATCTCGATCGACTTCAGTGTGCGCGGGAAGATGCCGCCGCCCTTGCTGATCAGCTTGGCATCGTAGTCCGCCCAGCTCGAACGCGGCACGGTGAACATGCGCTCACGCTCGACGAACGAGGTGGCCGCATCCGGGTTCGGGTCCAGGAAGATGTGGCGGTGGTCGAACGCAGCGACCAGGCGGATGTGGCGCGACAGCAGCATGCCGTTGCCGAACACGTCGCCGGACATGTCGCCCACGCCGACCGAGGTGAAGTCCTGGCTCTGGCTGTCACGGCCCAGCGCACGGAAGTGGCGCTTGACCGATTCCCACGCACCACGCGCGGTGATACCCATGCCCTTGTGGTCGTAGCCGACCGAGCCACCCGAAGCGAACGCATCGCCCATCCAGAAGCCGTGCGCGATGGCCAGGCCGTTGGCGATGTCGGAGAAGGTCGCGGTGCCCTTGTCGGCGGCCACCACCAGGTACGGATCGTCCATGTCGTGGCGCACGACATCCACCGGCGGCACGATCTTGTTGTTGACGATGTTGTCGGTGATGTCCAGCAGGCCCTGGATGAACAGCTTGTAGCAGGCCACGCCGTTGGCGAACACCGCATCGCGGTCACCGTTCACCGGCGGGGTCTTGGCGAAGAAGCCGCCCTTCGCGCCGACCGGCACGATGACGGTGTTCTTGACCATCTGCGCCTTGACCAGGCCCAGCACCTCGGTGCGGAAGTCTTCGCGACGGTCCGACCAGCGCAGGCCGCCACGGGCCACGGCGCCGAAGCGCAGGTGGGTACCTTCCACGCGCGGGCCGTAGACGAAGATTTCGCGGTACGGGCGCGGCTTCGGCAGGTCCGGCACCAGGGCCGAATCGAACTTGAAGCTGATGACGTGGCCGTGCTGGCCGTTGGCATCGGTCTGGTAGTAGCTGGTACGCAGGGTCGCGTCGATCACGCCCATGAACGAGCGCAGGATGCGGTCCTCGTCCAGGCTGGACACGCGGTCCATCAGCTTCAGCAGCGCTTCGCGCGCGGCCTGCATCTGCGCATCGCGGTCACCCTTGCGGGCATCGACCACGGTCTTCAGCACCTTCAGGGTGGCGTCGTCGCCGGCGGCCAGCACATCGAAGTGGGCCTTCAGCTGGGCCTGGCCGGCCGCGATGTCATCCTTGCTCTCGTGGCCGGTCGCCGGGTCGAAGCGGGCTTCGAACAGTTCCACCAGCAGGCGGGCCAGCAGCGGGTAGCGCGAGAAGGTGCCTTCCACGTAGGCCTGCGAGAACGGCACGCCGGTCTGCAGCAGGTACTTGCAGTAGCCACGCAGCATGGCGACCTGGCGCCAGTGCAGGCCGGCGGCCAGCACCAGGCGGTTGAAGCCATCGTTCTCGGCATCGCCGTGCCAGACGCGAGCGAAGGTCTCGCCGAAGGCTTCATCGACGCGGCCGGCATCGATGGTGCCGGCGGTCGATTCGACCTCGAAGTCCTGCACGTACACCGGGGCGTTGTCGACCGACAGGCGGTACGGACGCTCGGCGATCACGCGCAGGCCCATGTTCTCCATCATCGGCAGCGCGTCCGACAGCGGGATGTCATCCAGCTGGCGGTACAGCTTCAGGCGCAGGCCATCACCGCTTTCGCGCGGCACGGTCTGCAGGCTCAGGCGCAGGTCGTCCGGGCCGGTCAGGGCGTCGAGCTGGCTGACATCGTTGGCGGCAACGGCGGTGCTGTTGTCTTCGATGTAGCCGGCCGGCAGCGCCTTGCCGATGCGGGCAGCGATGCGCAGGCCTTCGGTCTCGCCATGGCGGGTGACCAGCGCTTCACGCAGGTCGTCCTGCCAGTTGCGCAGCACCTGGGCCAGCTTCTGCTCCAGTTCGGCGGTATCGACGTCGAGCATTTCGCCCGGCTTCGGGCGCACGATCAGGTGCACCTGGGCCAGCGGCGATTCGCCCAGCACGACCGAGCTGTCGACGTACTCACCGTGCAGCGCTTCCTTCAGCATCGCTTCGATGCGCAGGCGCACGTCGGTGTTGAAGCGTTCGCGCGGCAGGTAGACCAGCGCGGAGATGAAACGGCTGTACTTGTCGCGGCGCAGGAACAGGCGGCTGCGCACGCGCTCCTGCAGGCCCAGCACGCCCATGGCGGTGCGGAACAGTTCGTCCTCGCTGGACTGGAACAGTTCTTCGCGCGGCAGGGTTTCCAGGATGTGGCGCAGGGCCTTGCCGCTGTGGCTGGCCGGGGCCAGGCCGGACTGCTTCATCACGTGTTCGTGGCGCTGGCGCACCAGCGGGATTTCCCACGGGCGACGGTTGTAGGCGCTGGAGGTGAACAGGCCGAGGAAGCGCTGCTCGCCGATGATCTTGCCCTTGGCGTCGAACTCCAGCACGCCGATGTAGTCCATGTAACCGGCGCGGTGCACGCGCGAACGGGCATTGGTCTTGGTCAGGATCAGCGCGTCCTTGAGTCCGGACGTGGTGTTCAGGCCCTGCGCGGCCAGCGTCTTGACCGGACGGGCGGCGGACTTGTCCTTGCCGCGCATCAGGCCCAGGCCGGTGTCGTTCAGCGGCGCCAGGACTTCTTCCTTGCCCTGCTTCTCGACGCGGTATTCGCGGTAGCCGAAGAAGGTGAAGTGGTTGTCGGCGGCCCAGCGCAGGAACTGCTGTGCTTCGGCACGCGAGGCATCGTCGACCGGCAGCGTGCGGCTGCCCAGGTCGTCGGCCAGCGCCAGCGCCTTGTCCTTCATCGGCTGCCAGTCGCGCACGATGGCGCGCACTTCATCCAGCGCCTTGTTGATGGCCTGCTCGATGGCGGCCATGGCTTCGGCCGGCTGGCGGTCGATCTCCATCAGCATCACCGACTCGGCATCGCCCTCGCCGACCTTGGCCAGCTTGCCGGCCTTGTCGCGGGTGAAGCGCAGCACCGGGTGGCCCAGCACGTGCACGCCCACGCCCTGCTCGGCCAGCGACATGGTCACGGTGTCGACCAGGAACGGCATGTCGTCGTTGATGATCTGCAGCACGGTGTGCGGCGATTCCCAGCCATTGGCCTTGGCGGTGGGGTTGAACACGCGCACGTTGGCCTTGCCGGCCTTGCGTGCACGGGCGAACTCCAGGGTGTCTGCCGCCAGCGCCGCCCACTCTTCAGCGGTGTGGTGCGGGAACTCGTCCGACTCCATGCGCTTGTAGAAAGCGGATGCGAATGCCACTGCCTCGGCCTGCGCGGCCGCGGGGTAACGCTTGCGCAAGGCCGTGTACACCGGCTCCAGGGAGAAACCAGCGGTCACTGCGACCTCCGACTCAGCTGGCTTGGTTTTGTTTTTCACGGTCTTGGCTGCGGTTTTTTGCGGTTTCATGGCAGAGCGAGGCGCTTGCTCAGTTGGGAAAATGAAATTGTAGCCCTGTTGCAGGAAAAGGCCTTGCTGCAGGACGGAATATTGAAATGCCGGGTTTGCTGCGGTTTAGACGCCTATTCAGTTCGCACGGGTCTGGCGTCCACCACCGGCATCGCGTTACCGACAGGATCGGCAAACCGTGTTACCGGAATAAGCGCGCAGGGCGCCCGGTCTCAGGACGGACAGGACTATTGGCACGATTCCACAATCCTGAACTGGACGGTATAGTCCACCGCGTGAACCCGGCCTACCTCCCCGCTGCCCTGGATGCGCGCGATCAGCGCGTGTTCGATGCCGTGCGCGAACTGCTGGCCCACCAGGGCATGCAGATCAGCATGGATGCGGTGGCCCAGCACGCCGGCTGCTCCAAGCAGACGCTCTATTCGCGCTACGGCAGCAAGCAGGATCTGCTGCGACGGGTGATGCAGCGCCACGTCGGCCACGCCACCGGGGCCATGGTCCGTGCACTCCGCACTGACGACCTGCGTGCCAGCCTTCTGCAGTTCGCCATCGACTTCCTGGAGCATTTCAACCAGCCGCACGTGGGACAAGCCTGCCGGGTGATCGCCGCCGATGCCGCGCAGTTCCCCGACGAGGCGCGTACGCTGTACCGGCATGGTGCCGGCGCTTTGACGCTTCATCTTGCTGAATGGATTGAAACCGTTTGCATGCGTGGCCAGCTCCGGCATGACGACCCGCACTTCATGGCCGAACTGCTGCTGAGCATGATCGCCGGTCAGGATTTCGACAAACAGCGTTTCCATACCCCCCATCGCGATGACGCGCAGCTGCGTCGGCGCTGGGCAGAATTCTCGGTCGACAGCTTCCTGCGCGCGTTCGCGCCAACGCCGTCGCCGGCCCCCACTACAAACCAACCCCGGAGTTCCTCCTGATGACCGCCCCACTCCGCACCCTTGCCTTGACGTGCGCCGTTGCTGTCGCGCTGGCCGCCTGCAAGAAGCCGGAACAGCAGACGCCCCCGCCGCCGGAGGTGGGCGTGATCGACGCCAAGCCGCAGACCCTGCCGCTGCAGCGTGAACTGGTCGGCCGCCTGTCGCCGTTCCGCAGCGCCGACGTGCGCGCGCGCGTGCCGGGCGTGCTGCTCAAGC
The DNA here is from genome assembly GCA_023423675.1 of Pseudomonadota bacterium. Taxonomy (GTDB): domain Bacteria; phylum Pseudomonadota; class Gammaproteobacteria; order Xanthomonadales; family Xanthomonadaceae; genus Stenotrophomonas. The sequence goes on from JAFAFD010000299.1 coordinate 6,227, forward strand.
GCGTCTACCAGGAAGGCAGCGAGGTCAAGCAGGGCCAGACCCTGTTCCTGATCGATCCGGCGCCGCTGCGCGCCAGCCTCAACGCGTCCGAAGCACAGCTGGCCTCGGCCCGCGCGACCTATGCCAACGCCAAGGTCGCCGCCGACCGCGCCCGCTCGCTGGCGCCGCAGCAGTACGTGTCCAAGTCCGACCTGGACAGCGCCGAAGCTGCCGAACGCACCGCGCTGGCCGCGGTGAAGCAGGCCGAAGCCTCGGTCACCTCCTCGCGCATCAGCCTGGGCTATGCCGAAGTGACCTCGCCGATCAGCGGCGTGGCCAACAAGCAGCAGGTCACCGAAGGTGCCCTGGTCGGCCAGGGTGACGTGACCCTGCTGACCACCGTGGACCAGCTGGACCCGCTGTACGTGAACTTCTCGCTGAGCGTGGACGAACTGAGCCAGCTGCGTGCGCAGCAGGCCCGTGGCGCCCTGGCCCTGTCCGGCGACGGCAAGGCCACCGTCAACGTCAAGCTGTCCGACGGCACCGCCTATGGTGAAGCCGGCACGCTGGACTTCTCCTCGACCACGGTTGACCCGGCAACCGGCGCGGTGTCGCTGCGCGCGGTGCTGCCGAACCCGCAGAAGATCCTGCTGCCGGGTGCCTTCGTCAGCTTCCAGGCCAACCTCGGCGAGCGCAACAACGCCTTCCTGATTCCGCAGCAGGCCCTGCAGCGTGACAGCGCCGGCGGCTTCGTGATGGTGGTCGGCGCCGACGGCAAGGTCGTGCGCAAGAACGTGAAGACCGAAGGCGCGCAGGGTGGCAAATGTATGGTCAGCGACGGCCTGGCCGCCGGTGACAAGGTCGTGGTGGCAGGCGTGCAGAAGGTCAAGGAAGGGGCGCCGGCCACGGCCAAGCCCTGGACGCCGGGCCAGGATGCCAACGGCCAGCCCGCCGCCGGCGGTGCAGCCCCGGCAGCGGCAGCTGCAGGCGGCGCCGACAAGGCGCCGGCCAAGCCCGAGGCGGCCGACAAGGCCGAGCCGGCCGCCACCGAATCGAACAAGCAGTAACGGGAACCTTCCGTCATGCCTAAATTTTTCATCGAACATCCAGTCTTCGCCTGGGTGGTGGCGATCCTGATCTCGCTCAGCGGCGTGATCGCGATCCTCAACCTCGGCGTCGAGTCCTATCCCAACATCGCCCCGCCGCAGGTGACCGTCTCGGCCACCTACCCCGGCGCCAGCGCGGACACCACTGAAAAATCAGTCACCCAGGTGATCGAGCAGCAGCTGACCGGTATCGATCACCTGCTGTACTTCAGCTCGTCCTCGTCGTCCAACGGCCGTGCGCAGATCACCCTGACCTTCGAGACCGGTACCGATCCGGACATCGCCCAGGTGCAGGTGCAGAACAAGGTCTCGCTGGCCACGCCGCGACTGCCTTCGGAAGTGACCCAGCAGGGCGTGGTGGTGGCCAAGGCCAACGCCGGCTTCCTGATGGTGGTCGGCCTGCGTTCGGATACCGGCACGATCAGCCGTGACGCCCTGAACGACATCGTTGGTTCGCGCGTGCTCGACCAGGTCTCGCGTATCCCCGGCGTCGGCAGCACCCAGCAGTTCGGTTCCGAGTACGCCATGAACATCTGGCTGAACCCGGAGAAGATGCAGGGCTACGGCCTGTCGGCCAGCGAAGTGCTGGCTGCCGTGCGCGCGCAGAACGTGCAGTTCGCCGCCGGTTCGCTGGGTTCGGATCCCTCGCCGGACGGTCATTTCACTGCCACGGTCTCGGCCGAGGGCCGCTTCAGCTCGCCGGAAGAGTTCGAGAACATCATCCTGCGGGCCAATGCCAACGGCTCGCGCGTGCTGCTCAAGGACATCGCCCGCGTCGCCTTCGGTGCCAACAACTACGGCTTTGATACCCAGTACAACGGCCAGGCCGCCGGTGCCTTCGCCATCCAGCTGCTGCCGGGCGCCAACGCCCTGAACGTGGCCGATGCCGTGCGCGCCAAGATGGACGAGCTGCAGCCGAGCTTCCCGGCCGGCGTCAGCTGGTTCTCGCCGTACGACAGCACCACCTTCGTCAAGATCTCCATCGAGGAAGTGGTCAAGACGCTGTTCGAAGCGGTGTTGCTGGTGTTCCTGGTGATGCTGATCTTCCTGCAGAACTTCCGCGCGACGATCATCCCCACCCTGGTCATCCCGGTGGCCCTGCTCGGTACCTTCCTGGGCATGTGGCTGATCGGTTTCACCATCAACCAGCTGACCCTGTTCGCGATGGTGCTGGCGATCGGCATCGTGGTCGATGACGCGATCGTGGTGATCGAGAACGTCGAACGCATAATGACCGAGGAAGGCCTGGCGCCGAAGCCGGCCACGCAGAAGGCGATGACCCAGATCACCGGCGCGGTGGTGGCGATCACCGTCGTGCTGGCAGCAGTGTTCATCCCCTCGGCCCTGCAGGGCGGTGCGGCCGGTGAGATCTACAAGCAGTTCGCGCTGACCATCGCCATCTCGATGGCGTTCTCCGCGTTCCTGGCGCTGGGCTTCACCCCGGCCCTGTGCGCGACGTTCCTGAAGCCGACCCACAACGACAACCCGAACATCGTCTACCGTACCTTCAACAAGTACTACGACAAGATCAGCGGGACCTACGTCGGCCACATCACCTCGGCGGTGAAGCATGCGCCGCGCTGGATGATCCTGGCGGTGGTGCTGACCGCGCTGTGCGGCTTCCTGTTCACCCGCATGCCGGGCAGCTTCCTGCCTGAAGAAGACCAGGGCTACGCACTGGCCATCGTGCAGCTGCCGCCGGGCTCGACCAAGGGCCAGACCAACGAAGTCTTCTCGCAGATGCGCGGCATCCTGAAGGACCAGGAAGGCTATGAAGGCCTGATGCAGATTGCCGGCTTCAGCTTCGTCGGTTCCGGCGAGAACGTCGGCATGGGCTTCATCCGCCTGAAGCCGTGGGACGAGCGCAAGGTCACCGTTCCGGAGTTCATCCAGAACATGAACGGCGCGTTCTACGGCATCAAGGAAGCGCAGATCTTCGTGGTCAACCTGCCGACCGTGCAGGGCCTGGGCCAGTTTGGCGGCTTCGACATGTGGCTGCAGGACCGGGGCGGCCAGGGCTATGAACAGCTGACCCAGGCGCGCAACATCCTGCTGGGCAAGGCCGCACAGGAGAGCGACAAGCTGGCCGGCGTGCGCCCGAACGGCTTGGAAAATGCTCCGCAGCTGGCGCTGCATGTCGACCGCGTACAGGCGCAGTCGATGGGCATGTCGGTGTCGGACGTGTACAGCACGGTGCAGCTGATGCTGGCCCCGGTGTACGTGAACGACTTCTTCTACCAGGGCCGCATCAAGCGCGTGACCATGCAGGCCGACGCGCCGTACCGTACCGGCCAGGAATCGCTGAAGAGCTTCTACAGCCCGTCCAGCCTGACCACCAATGCCGATGGCACCAGCGCTATGATCCCGCTGAGCACGGTGGTCAGTTCCGAGTGTGTGTCGGCCCCGCCGTCGCTGAGCCGCTACAACGGTTATTCGGCCATCAACATCGTCGGCTGGCAGGCGCCGGGCAAGAGCTCGGGTTAAGCGATGACGGCGATGGAAGACATCGTCAACAACGACCTGCCGGCCGGTTACGGCTATGACTGGTCGGGCATGTCCTACCAGGAGATCCTGGCGGGCAACGCGGCGA
>JAFAFD010000317.1 GCA_023423675.1 Pseudomonadota bacterium
GGCTGCTGTCGTCCAGGGTGCCGACCCGCAGCACGCAGTCGAAGCCTTCGCGCACCACGTCCACGCGGCGGTCGGTGGCGCTCAGTTCGACCTCGATGCCCGGGTGCAGGGCGAGGAAGGCGGGCAGCTGCGGAATGACCAGGTTACGGGCCATGCCGCCGGGCATGTCCACCCGCAGGCGGCCGCTGAGCTCGCTGGTCTCGTGGCGGAACAGGTTCTGCAGCTCATCCATGTCGTCCAGCAGGTCGTGCGCGCGTTGCTGCAGCTGCGCGCCGTCGGCGGTGAGGTGCACGCGGCGGGTGGTCCGGTGCAGCAGCTGGGTGCCCAGTTCGGCCTCCAGCCGCGCGATGGCCTGCGAAACGCTGGCCTTGGGCAGGCCCAGGCTTTCGGCGGCGCGGGTGAACGAGCCCAGTTCGGTGACGCGCAGGAAGACGCGCAGGGTGTCGAGGCGGTCCATGGATTGTTCGTCTGGCTTGAACAGTAAAATCAGGATCGCGCGATTTATGCGCGCAGGCAATCCCAATAGTCTGGCCACACTTCCTCCCAGACAGGTGCCCGCCATGACTGCTTCTTCCCGTGTCGTCCTCATCACCGGTGGCAGCCGCGGCCTCGGCCGCAATGCCGCGCTGGCCCTGGCCGCCGACGGTGCCGATATTGTGATCACCTACCGCTCGCAGGCCGATGCCGCCGCCGAGGTCGTGCAGCAGGTGCAGGCGCTGGGCCGCCGTGCGCTGGCCCTGCCGCTGGACGTGGCCGACAGCTCGGCGTTCGCGGCCTTCGCCACGCAGCTGCGCGATGCCCTGCAGCAGTGGGGTGTGACGGCCCTGCAGGGCCTGCTCAACAACGCCGGTGAAGCGCTGTACGCTCCCATCGCCGAGACCACCGAGGCGCAGTTCGACCACGCGGTGGCCGTGCACCTGAAGGGGCCGTACTTCCTGACCCAGGCGCTGCTGCCGCTGATCGCCGATGGCGGCCGCATCCTCAACGTGTCCAGCGGCCTGGCCCGCTTCTCGCTGCCGGGCAGCTCGGCCTACGCGATGATGAAGGGCGGCATCGAGGTGTTCACCCGTTACCTGGCCAAGGAACTGGGTGCGCGCGGAATCACCGCCAACACGCTGGCACCGGGTGCGATCGAGACCGATTTCGGCGGCGGCCGCGTGCGTGACGACGCGCAGATGAATGCGATGGTCTCGTCGATCACCGCGCTGGGTCGCCCGGGCCTGCCCGACGATATCGGTCCGGTGGTAGTCGCACTGCTGTCGCCGGCCACCGGCTGGGTCAACGCCCAGCGCGTGGAAGCCTCCGGCGGCATGTTCGTCTGACCGCCTGCGCGGCGACGAATCAGGGGGCGGCGAGGCTCAGCGGCTGGTAGACCAGTCCGTTGAACTCGCCGACCTCGCCATCGATGACGAAGCCGTACCGCTGGTAGGTTGGTACCGCATTCAACGAGGCGCGCAGGCTCATCGCCGGCGTGCGCAGCTGCGGCAGCACCGCCTGCAGCAGGGCATGGCCGATGCCTTGGCCCTGGCAGGCGGGAGCGACGAACAGCATCGCCAGGTGGCGGCCTTCCTTCAGCTCGATCACGCCGACGATGTCGCCGTCCTGCTCGGCGACCAGGATGTGGTTGTCACCCTGCAGCCGCTCGGCGAAGGCATCGGCGGCGGCCACCTGGGTGAACGTTGCCACGCCCTGTGCGCTGAGCGACGGCGCCACGGCTTCGTGGAAGGCGGCCATGCAGATCGCGCTGATCGCGGCCAGGTCGTCGGGGCGGGCGGGGCGGATGGGATGCATGCAGTGTTCCTTCCATGATGACGTGCGGGTGCACCGCACACGATAAGCTCGGCGCATGAACCACTTCAATGCGGCCCATGCACGGGTGTTCCTGCAACACGGCCTGAGCCTGGGCCTGATGACGCCGGTCGCTGCACACGGCCTTGCCGACGTTGCCGAAGCGCAACGCATCGCGCGCCTGGCAGATGATCTCGGTTTCGCTGCGCTGTGGACCCGCGATGTGCCGCTGATGGTGCCGCAGGGGCCGGATGCCACGGCGAGTGCGCTGGATGATCCTTTTCTCTGGCTTGCGCTGCTGGCCGGCGCCACCACGCGTATTGCAGTGGGCACCGCCGCCATTGTGCTGCCGCTGCGGCATCCGCTGCACGTGGCGAAATCCGCGTTGAGCCTGGACCGGATCAGTGGCGGTCGTTTCGTGCTGGGCCTGGGTTCGGGTGATCGGCCGGAAGAATTCGCGGCGTTCGGTGAAGATCTGGAGGGCAGGGCGGCCACGTTCCGCGAGCGCTGGGCGTTGCTGCGTGCGGCGTTGTCGCCGGACGAGACCGGACGGGCGCGGCTGCGCGACGCCACCGGTGGGTTCGACGTGCTGCCGGCAGCGCAGGCGCGCATTCCGATGCTGGTGGTCGGCACGGCGCGGCAGAGCCTGCAGTGGATCGCCCGCGAAGCAGAAGGCTGGGCCACCTACCACCGCGAAGAGGCGGCGCAGGAGGGTCGCATCGGGCTGTGGCAGCAGGCGCAGGGCGCCGGTGAAGCCAAGCCGTTCGTGCAGTCGATGCTGCTGGACCTGCAGGCCGATCCGCAGGCGCCGGCGGAAGCGCTGCCGCTGGGCCTGAAGGTCGGTCGCGATGGGCTGCAGGCCTATCTGCAGCGCGTGCATGCGCAGGGCGTGGCGCATGTGATGTTCAACCTGGTCGACAACGGGCGGCCGGTGGATGAGGTGTTGCGGGAGATTGCTTCGGTAGGTGTCCACCTTGGTGGACACGTTGTTTGATTTCCGTGTCCGCCGGGCATGGCCCGGCG
>JAFAFD010000384.1 GCA_023423675.1 Pseudomonadota bacterium
AGTCGAGCTTGCTCGACTGCCTCTGCCAAAAGCAGTCGAGCAAGCTCGACTCTACGGAAGATCAAAAGCAGTCGAGCAAGCTCGACTCTACGGAAAATCAAAAACAGCCGAGCATGGCTCGGCTCTACAGAAGATCAACAGCCGCCGGGCATCACACCGGCTGGCGCGGCCCGAACATGATCACGGCCATGCCGGCCAGGCACAGTGCGGCGCCCAGCAGGTCCCAGCGGCTGGGACGGATGCCATCGACCAGCCACAGCCAGAACAACGCAGTGCCGATGTAGACGCCACCGTAGGCGGCATACACGCGGCCGCTGGCGGTGGGGTGCAGGGTCAGCAGCCAGGCGAACAGGGCCAGGCTGGCTGCGGCCGGCAGCAGCAGCCACACGCTGCCGCCCTTGCGCAGCCACAGCCACGGCAGGTAACAGCCGACGATCTCGGCCAGCGCGGTCAGCAGGAACAGGGCGAGGGTCTTCACGCCTTCTCCGCGGCCTTGGCGTGCTGCCACAGCGCTTCCTGCGCATCCAGGTCCAGCGCGGCCAGGCTCTCGCCCTGCGCGCCCGCCTGCGCTTCCATGGCGCGGAAGCGGCGTTCGAACTTGTGGTTGGCACCACGCAGCGCCGCGCCCAGGTCGATGTCGGCATGGCGGGCCAGGTTGGCGCAGACGAACAGCAGGTCACCCAGCTCTTCCTGCAGCCGCGCCTTGTTGCCGGCGATGTCGCCGCGCTCGAATTCCTCGCGCAGTTCCTGCAGCTCCTCGGCGGCCTTGTCCAGCACGGGCAGCGGGCCGGGCCAGTCGAAGCCGACCTTGGCAGCGCGCGACTGCAGCTTCACCGCACGCTGCCATTCGGGCAGGCCGCGCGAGATGCCGGCCAGCGCCGAGGTGTCCTGCTCGCCCTTGGCCGCGCGCTCGGCACGCTTGATCGCGTCCCAGTTGCGCATCACGCCATCGGCATCGTCCACCCTGACATCGGCAAACACATGCGGATGGCGGCGCTGCATCTTGTCGCTGATCGCGCGCGCCACGTCGGCGAAGGCGAACGCGCCCTGCTCCTCGGCCATGCGCGCATGGAACACCACCTGCAGCAGCAGGTCGCCCAGTTCATCGCAGAGATCATCGAGGTCGCCGCGATCGATCGCATCGGCGACCTCGTAGGCCTCTTCAATGGTGTACGGAGCGATGGTGGCGAAGTTCTGCTCCAGGTCCCAGGGGCAGCCGCCCTGCGGATCGCGCAGGCGTGCCATGATCGCCAGCAGGCGCTCCAGTTCGGTGCTGGCGGCACTGCCGGCGGTGGGGGTGTCGCTCATGCGGGCTCCAGGGTCAGTCGGACAGCCAGTCCCGCCACGGCAGGCTGGTGTCGCCAAGGGCGATGAAATCACCGTTCAGCAGGGTGCTGCGGCGGTTGTAGCGGAACGGCTTGCCACTGCTGGCCGAGAGCACCGCGCCACCGGCCGCGTGCAGCACGCACTGGCCGGCGGCGGTATCCCATTCGGAGGTCGGGCCCAGCCGCGGGTACACGTCCAGCCCACCTTCGGCGATGCGGCAGAATTTCAGCGAGGAGCCCTGCGCCACCGTTTCGATGTCGCCCATGCGTTCGAGCAGGGCGATGGTTTCCGGCGAACGGTGCGAGCGGCTGGCAGCCACCCGCAGCGGCGCGGTAGCCGGCGTGCGGGTGCGCAGCACGCTGTCATGCAGGCCCTGGCGGCGGTAGGCCAGCTCACCACGCATGGCGTGCCAGACGATGCCGGTCACCGGCGCCTGGACCACGCCGAAGGCCGGCGCGCCCTGGTAGATCAGCGCGATGTTGACGCTGAACTCGCCGTTGCGCTTTACGAATTCGCGGGTGCCATCCAGCGGGTCGACCAGCCAGTAGGCGCCCCAGTGCTGGCGCTGTTCCCACGGCACCATCGCCGATTCCTCGGAGAGGATCGGCAGGTCGGGGGTCAGCTGGCGCAGGCCCTGCTGGATGATCCGGTCGGCGGCGAGATCGGCCGCGGTCACCGGACTGTCGTCGGCCTTCAGGGTGACGTCGAAACCCTCGCTGTAGACCTTCATGATCGCCTGCCCCGCTTCCTGGGCGATGGCGATCGTGGTCTCGCGCAGCTCGGTGGTCAGCTTGATCATCGGCGTCCCTGCAGCCACTGGCGCGCGATGAACAGCGCGGCCAGCGAGCGCCCTTCCGAGAAGTCCTCACGCAGCATCAGCTGGTCCAGTTCGGCCAGCTTCCACGGCACCACTTCCAGCTCTTCCGGCTCGTCGCCGGCCAGCTTTTCCGGGTACAGGTCGCGCGCCACCACCAGCCACGACTGGTGGCTCATGTAGGTCGGCGCCAAGGTCATCGCGCGCAGCACGTCGACCTGGCGTGCGCCGTAGCCGGCCTCTTCCTTCAGTTCGCGGTCGGCGGCCTGTTCAGGCGTTTCACCGGCATCGATGCGGCCCTTGACCAGGCCCAGCTCGTAGCGGTGCACGCCGGCGGCGTATTCACGCACCAGCAGCACGGTCTCCTCGTCCAGCATCGGCACCACCACCACGGCGCCATGGCCACGGCTGACCAGGCGCTCGAAACGGCGGTGTTCACCGTTGGAGAACTCCAGGTCCAGGTGCTGGCGCTGGAAGGGGCCGTTCTCCTCGTCGGTGATCCGGTGGATGATCGGCAGGCGACGGCCGCTGCGGTCGTCGTTCATGCGGAATCTCCGCGGCGGCCGGCGCGTGCGGCGGGGCCGATAGAATGTGCAGGCAGCAACATGTTCATGAGCCCGAAATGCTAGCAGACCCAACCCCCTCCCCGCTGGCCCGGCAGTGGCAGAAACGCGACCTGCAGGTGCTGTGGCACCCGTGCACGCAGATGCGCGAGCATCCGGACACCCTGCCGCTGGTGCCGATCGCGCGTGGCCAGGGCGCCTGGCTGATCGACCACGACGGCAACCGCTACCTGGACGCGGTCAGCAGCTGGTGGACGAATCTGTTCGGTCATGCCGAACCGCGCATCGGCGCGGCCATCGCCGCCCAGGCCGGGCAGCTGGAACAGGTGATGCTGGCCGGGTTCAGTCATGAACCGGCGATCCTGCTGGCCGAGCGCCTGCTGGCGCTGGCGCCGCGTCAGTCCGGGCGCGCGCCACTGGCCAAGGTGTTCTACGCCGACAACGGCTCGGCCGGCGTTGAAGTGGCGCTGAAGATGGCCTTCCAGTACTTCCAGAACCGTGGCGAGACCCGGCGCACGCGCTTCATCGCGCTGGAGAACGGCTACCACGGCGAGACCTTGGGCGCGCTGGCGCTGGGCGACATCCCGCTGTACCGCCGCGTGTACGCGCCGCTGCTGGCCGAGGGCCTGTTCGCGCCCTCCCCCGATGCCTACCTGGCCGAACCGGGGCAGAGCGCGGCCGACCGTGCGCGGCAGGCCGCCGATGGCCTGGCCACCCTGTTCGACCAGCACCCCGGCGAGATCTGCGCGGTGATCCTGGAACCGCGCCTGCAGTGCGCCGGCGGCATGCGCATGTATGACCCGGTCTACCTGCAGCGCGTGCGCGAGCTGTGCGATGCGCACGGCGCGTTCATGATCGCCGACGAGATCGCCACCGGCTTCGGCCGCACCGGCACGATGTTCGCCTGCGAACAGGCCGGGGTGATGCCCGACCTGATGTGCCTGTCCAAGGGCCTGACCGGCGGCTTCCTGCCGCTGGCCGCGGTGCTGGCCACGCAGGCGCTGTACGACGCCTTCCTCGATGATTCGCGCGAGCGCGCGTTCCTGCATTCGCACAGCTACACCGGCAACCCGCTGGCGTGTGCGGCCGCCCTGGCCACGCTGGACATCTTCCGCGACGAGGACGTGATCGCGCGCAACCGTGGCACTGCCGCGGTGATGGGCACGCTGGCCTCGCCCTTCGCCGACCACCCGCACGTGGCCGACGTGCGCCAGGCCGGCATGGTGGTGGCCTTCGAGCTGTCGCGCGACGGCAACCGGCGGACCCCGTTCAACCCGGCGCTGCGGCTTGGCCTGCACGCCTACAAGGCCGCGCTGAAGCGTGGCGTGGTACTGCGCCCGCTGGGCGACGTGCTGTACTGGATGCCACCTTACTGCGTGGATGACGAACAACTGGAGCTGCTGGCACATACCACGCTGGCAGCCATCGACGAGGCGATTTCATGCGCGTGACCCGCTGCCCCATCGACCTGGCGCTGCACAGCGGCCAGACCGTGACCCTGCCGGAAGAGACGGCCAACCACCTGGTGCGGGTGATGCGCCTGCGCGAGGGCGATACCTGCGTGCTGTTCAATGGCGATGGCCACGACTACAGCGCCACCCTGACCGTGGCCAGCAAGCGCGAGGTGCAGGTGCGCATCGACGCGGTGCAGGCGGTGGCCAATGAATCGCCGCTGGCGATCACCCTGCTGCAGGGCATTGCCCGCGGCGAGAAGATGGACCTGATCCTGCAGAAGGCTACCGAGCTGGGCGTCAGCGCCATCGTGCCGGTGAATGCCGAGCGGACCGAGGTGAAGCTGGACGCGGCGCGTGCAGAAAAGCGCGTGGCGCACTGGAACAACGTGGTGAGCTCGGCCTGCGGGCAGTCCGGGCGCGCACGCATTCCGCAGGTGGGTCCGCCGCTGTCGCTGGCGCAGGCGGCGGCGACGCTGCCGGCCGATACGCTGCGGCTGACGCTGGACCCGCAGGGGGCGCATCGGCTGTCGACGCTGGACGCCGCACCGGCGGCGGGCGTGGTCATCGCGATCGGTCCGGAAGGTGGCTGGTCGCCGCATGACCGTGACCAGCTGGCCGCTGCGGGCTTCCAGGGCCTGCAGCTGGGGCCGCGCATCCTGCGCACGGAAACCGCCGGCCTGGCCGCGATCGCGGCGCTGCAGGCGCGGTTGGGGGATCTGGGGTAAGGCGACGGAACACCGTCACCGCTGCGCTCGCCGGGCATGGCCCGGCGCTACCGTCCG
>JAFAFD010000447.1 GCA_023423675.1 Pseudomonadota bacterium
GCCGCTGCGCTCGCCGGGCATGGCCCGGCGCTACCGGCACCCGTGTGATCAGCGGGCCAGCCAGGCGCCGACCACCACGGCCACCGCCAGCCAGATCCATTCAACCGCGCCGTTGGCCAGGCTGGTCAGGGTCCAGGCCAGGTGCGGGCCCATCCGCAGCGCGGCATCCATCGGGTTCAGGCCGATCGAACCGCCCATCCAGGCGCTGGCGATGCACCAGTAGGCCACCGCGCTCACCAGCACCGTGCCCAGCACCACCAGCGCGATGCGCAGGCGGCCCGGGCCCAGCGTGCCCAGGCGCAGCATGAACGTGAGTTCCAGGGCGGTCAGCACCGCCATCCAGCCGACCTGGCGGCCGGTCATCAGGGCCAGCAGCACCCAGACCATCGGGGCGACAACCAGACCCAGCAGCAGCATGAAGGGCCAAAGCCAGGTGACGGTCCTGGCACGCGCGGCATTGGAGGACATCGAAGCTTCCTGAAGGACACCCACAGGATACTGTGGTTTGCCGCAGTGCACCGGCGGGGGCAGGGCGGCTGGGCTAGAATGCCGTCTTGCGTGGCTTCGGCCGCGGCCCCATATCGGTCCCCATGTATTCCCGTAGCAGCGAACCTGTCCACTTCGAACGCGATTGCGAGGCCGTGATGGTCCCGCAGGGCGACACCGTGACCCTGCCTGCCGGCAGCTATGGCTACATCACCCAGGCATTGGGCGGCAGCTATTCGGTGTTCGTCGAAGGCAACCTGTTCCGCATCGCCGGCAAGGACGGCGACGCCATCGGCAAGGAGGCCCCAGCGCCGCTGGAACTGCCCGCCGATGCCACCGATGAACAGGTGGAACAGCTGGTGTGGCAGCAGCTTCGCACCTGCTTCGACCCGGAAATTCCGGTGAACATCGTCGAACTGGGCCTGGTCTACGAAGTCGAGATCAAGCATCTGGACGAGGGCCAGCGCGAGATCGACGTGAAGATGACCCTGACCGCACCCGGCTGCGGCATGGGCGACATCCTTGTCGACGACGTGCGCAGCAAGCTCGAGATGGTCCCGACCGTGGCCCAGGCCGATGTCGAACTGGTGTTCGACCCGCCGTGGAACCAGCACATGATGTCCGAGGCCGCCCGGCTCGAAACCGGCATGCTTTGACCCACGGCCCGCCGCATGGCGGGTCCGGCACTACCCGCAACCAGAACAGGAATCCTCCGGTGTCCCAGTCCATTCCCAGCTTCGCCGTCACCCGTTCGGACCACCCGCGCAGCGCTGAAGAGCGCGCCCAGATCCTGGAGAAGCCGGGCTTCGGCCTGCACTTCACCGATCACATGGTGGAAGTGCGCTGGGACAAGGACACCGGCTGGCACAACGCCAACGTGCGTGCCTATGGTCCGCTGCAGCTGGATCCGGCCGCGGCCGTCCTGCACTACGGCCAGGAAATCTTCGAAGGCATCAAGGCCTACCGCCACGCCGATGGTTCGATCTGGACCTTCCGCCCGGATGCCAACGGCCGCCGCCTGCAGCGTTCGGCGCAGCGCCTGGCGCTGCCGGAACTGCCGGTGGAGATCTTCGTCGAATCGCTGAAGCAGCTGATCGCGCTGGACAGCGCCTGGGTGCCGTCGGCCGATGAGTCGAGCCTGTACTTCCGTCCGTTCATGATCGGCGACGAAGCCTTCCTCGGCGTGCGCGGCGCGCACAAGGCCGGTTTCTACGTCATAGCCAGCCCGGCCGGCCCGTACTTCGCCAAGGGCGTCGCCCCGGTGTCGATCTGGCTGTCCACCGAATACGCGCGTGCAGCCAAGGGCGGCACCGGCGCGGCCAAGTGCGGTGGCAACTACGCCGCCTCGCTGCTGCCGCAGCAGAAGGCGCAGGCACAGGGCTGCTCGCAGGTGCTGTTCCTGGATCCGGTCGAAGGCAAGTACCTGGAAGAACTGGGCGGCATGAACGTCTTCCTGGTCTACAAGGACGGCACCCTGGTCACCCCGGAACTGTCCGGCAGCATCCTCGAGGGCATCACCCGCGAGAGCATCCTGCAGCTGGCCCGCGACCGCGGCATGAAGGTCGAAGAGCGCAAGGTCACCATCGACGAGTGGAAGAACGGCGTGGCCTCCGGTGACATTGCCGAAGTGTTCGCCTGCGGTACCGCAGCGGTAGTCACCCCGATCGGCCAGCTCAAGGGCGAAGGCTTCTCGGTGGGCGACATCAACGCCCCGGCCGGCGAAGTGACCCTGTCGCTGCGCAAGGAGCTGACCGACATCCAGTACGGCCGCCAGCCGGACCGCCACAACTGGCTGGTCAAGCTGGGCTGATCGCCCGCACTGAACTGTAGAGCCGAGCCCACGCTCGGCTGCGCTCCCTGTAGAGTCGAGCCATGCTCGACTGCCGTACCCGGAAAGCCCGTCCCCGCGACGGGCTTTCTGCGTTTCAGCAACCATCTCCGGCAGGCTGCCTGCCGATGTCGGCAAAGACATGGGTGGACACTCAAAGTCCCGTTCATGTCTGTCGAGATGATGTGAAAGTTCCTTCACCTTCACAAACCCTACACCCAAAACGTCTCAGATCAGACATTTCACGTTACTGAAAAGACGCTGAAAATCTTGTGGAGTCCGTTTCAGGTCATTAGCGTCAACAGTACGGCGGGTCGCAGGGGAATCCGCTGACTGACCGGACTTCGAGCCATGCGTGCACACCTCCATCGCGCGCTCGGGCCGGTGCTTCTGCCGATTCCGGCATTCACACCACTAGAAAGGGAAATTCCGATGTCCCAGGTTTCGCAACCGCGCCTGCGCAAGTCGTGGGTGGTTCTCAGTGCTTCCGTCGTCACCTCCCTGCTGCTTGCCGCCCCGGCCTTCGCTGGCGATGTCCAGCTCAGCGGGTTGAAGTCCGCGCCGGTGCACCAGCAGTTCATCGTCAAGTACAAGGACGGCAACCAGCTGCTGGCCAACACCACCGCACTGGCCTCGTCGCTGAAGACCGCCGCCGCCGGCCTGCCCAGCGCGCAGGGTCGCGCCCTCGGCCTGCAGCAGGTCCGCCGCCTGGCCACCGGTCCGAGCGTGGTGCGCTCCGACCGCGCGCTGGACCAGGCCGAATCCGAGCTGCTGATGCGCAAGCTCGCCGCCGACCCGAACGTCGAGTACGTGGAAGTCGACCAGATCATGCGTGCCACGCTGACCCCCAACGACGCCCGCCTCAGCGAGCAGTGGGGCTTCGGCACCTCCAACGCCTCGATCAACGTGCGCCCGGCCTGGGACAAGGCCACCGGCACCGGCGTGGTCGTCGCTGTCATCGCTACCGGCATCACCAGCCACCCGGCCCTCCACGCCAACATCCTGCCCGGCTACGACTTCATCAGCGATGCCGCGATGGCGCGCGACGGTGGTGGCCGCGACAACAACCCGAACGACGAAGGTGACTGGTACGCCGCCAACGAGTGCGGCGCCGGCTACCCCGCGTCCAACTCCAGCTGGCACGGCACCCACGTGGCCGGCACCATCGCCGCGGTGACCAACAACAGCACCGGCGTGGCCGGTACCGCCTTCAACGCCAAGGTCGTGCCGGTGCGCGTGCTCGGCAAGTGCGGTGGCTACACCTCCGACATCGTCGACGCCATCACCTGGGCCTCCGGTGGCACCGTCAGCGGCGTGCCGGCCAATGCCAACCCGGCCGAGGTCATCAACATGTCGCTGGGTGGCGGCGGCACCTGCTCGACCACCTACCAGAACGCCATCAACGGCGCGGTCGGCCGTGG
>JAFAFD010000089.1 GCA_023423675.1 Pseudomonadota bacterium
AGTCGAGCATGGGCTCGACTCTACAAACAGCGTCAGAAGTCGAACAGCTCCGACAGGAAGCTTTCCTTCTTCTTTTTCTTGTAACCCTGCCCGTACTGCCCACGGTTTTCATCCTGGCGCTGGCCAAGATGCCGCGTATCGCGATGCATCACCGGCGGCGGTGCCACCTGCGGTGCGGCCTGCACCGGTGCCGGCGGCGCCACGGCCGCCCCGGCGCGCTCGATGATCTTGTCCAGTTCACCGCGGTCCAGCCACACACCGCGGCAGCCCGGGCAGTAGTCGATCTCGATGCCATGGCGCTCGGCCATCTGCAGGGTCTGGGTGGTACACACGGGGCACTGCATGGGCGTCGCTCCTGTTGGTCAGCCCTCGACTGTACCTGTCCATCGATGACTGTCCGGCAACATGACCGATGGCACAGGGACTAACGGCGCGTGCCAGCGCACGGCCGGCCGCACACACTGCGGCTTCATCCCGCATGGACTGCGCGCATGCCCCGGACGTCCCCCCTGCCTACCGCCGCCCGCGTGCTGCTGGTGCTGCTCGGCGTCGGCCTCGGCCTGAACCTGCGTGACCTCACTGCCGCCGTCGGCCTGCCCATCCCGGCGTTGCCCATGCCCTACGGCGGCAGCCTGCTCGATAACGCCTTGGCCGTACTGGTGGCAGTGCTGCTTGCCGCCTTGCTGCGCCCCCGCGGCGTGGGTCTGGCGGCAAGCCTCGGCCTGCGCTGGAACGGCGCCAGCGGACCGGCCTGGGTGCTGCTGGCCAGCCTGCCTTGCTGGCTGGGCCTGGCCATGCTGGGGTCGCCCAACACCGCACTGACCACGCTGGATGCCAGCATGCTGGCCGTCCTGTTCCCCTTGGCCGAGGAAGTGCTGTTCCGTGGCCTCGGCTTCGTGCTGCTGCTGAAGATCGTGCGCAGCCCGTGGCCCCTGCTGGCGCTGCCGCAGGCGCTGCTGTTTGGCATGGTGCACTGGCTGGGCTTCGGCGGCTTCGAGGGCGGCAGCATGGCCCTGTTCGTCGGCGTGGTCATCGCCCTGGGCGGGTTCATCTTCGCCTGGCTCGACCATCTGGACGGTGACACCCTGTGGTGCGGCCTGGCCCTGCACGTGTCGATGAACCTGGCCTGGAACGTGTTCAGCCTCGATGACGCGGTCGCCTTGGGGTGGCAGGCCACCAGCCTGCGTATCGGCACAGCGGCGCTCGGCGTTGTCGTTTTAGTCCTGCATTTGCGCCGAAAGCCTGCTGTAACGCCGCTTTAGCCCCCCCTGCACGCGGGTATCACCTCAAGGTCAAGCATACTTGCGCGCCATTTCTGCCCCCCGCTGTCCGGAGTTGTCGCGTCATGTTGCTGTCCAAGCGCCACGTTGAACCCCGCGTCCTGCTGATAGAGGACGCCGAGGAAACCCGCGAGCTGAGCCGCATGGCGCTGGAGAGCCAGGCCTGCCACGTGGTGGGCGTGAGCTCGGCCGAAGCCGCGCTGGGCCTGCTCGCCGCCGGTGAGCGCTTCGACCTGCTGTTCACCGACGTCAACCTGGGCCTGGTCAGCGGCATCGAGGCCGCCAACCACGTGCGTGGCCTGTACCCGCAGCTGCCGATCCTGGTCACCTCGGGCATGGACCAGCACGCCGTGCTGCCGCAGCTGCGTGACGGCATCCACTTTTTGCCCAAGCCGTACAACATGAGCGAGCTGCTCGATGCCATCCGGCTGTGCTTCCGCCACGCCGATGCCGGCGTGTTGACCGGCCCGGACGCGCAGGCGGCTTGAAGCAACCCTCCACGCATGGCGTGGATCTACTGATCCCGGTTCACGTCGGCGTGAATGCAACCGGCCATCACCCGCCTGAATCGCGCCATGCGTGGATGAAACCTGCAATCAACCGCCGGTGTACGGCCCCTCACCCGGCATCACCTCCAGCAACGCGCGGGTGATCACCCGCGGGTACACCGTCAGATGGTCCTCACCCTCGATCACTACGTTGTCCACCTGCAGCTTGCGGCCACTGCGCTGCAGCTGCGCAGTGAAGTCCGCGGCCTGCCGCAGCATGTCGTTGCCGGTTGAATAGCGCGGCCCCGGCTTGACGGTTTCGTAGCTGCCCACCGACAACAGCACGTGGGTCGACTGCGCCGGGATGACGGCACTGTCCTGCATGCGCGGCAGCAACCGCTGGTCGAACCACAGCGAAGGACTGGACAGGATGTAGGTGCCGAACAGATCCGGCTGGGTGGTCAGCACGTAGGCGCCAAACAGTGCGCCATAGGAATGACCTGCGAACGCACGTCGTGCCGGATCGGTGCGGTAACGCGCATCAATCAACGGCAGCACCTCTGCGGCCAGGAAGTCGCGGTAATGCGCGGCCCCGCCGTAGGTGACGTCATCACTGTAGTAACCGTCAGGCTTCCGCACGGGATTGCTGGGCGTGTAATCGCGCGATCGGCTCTGCTTGGAGGTCAGCCCTTCCTGCGGCGGCAGCCCGACCAGGATGAAGTTCTCGATGTTGACGCCCTGCTGGCCCACCAGGTTGCGCACGCTCCGCACCAGCGGAAAGCTGTACAGCGCGTCGGTCACGTACAGCACAGGGTAGCGTTTTTCAGGGTGGGCCGCGTAGTCGGCCGGCAGCGCAACCCAGATCGGGTAATCGCGGCCGACCGGGTCGTGCACGCGCAGCGCTTCGGTATCGGGCAGCACCACGCCGGGCGTGGCGGCGGCTGTTGCCGTGCCCTGCTTCGGCGTGTCCTGCGCCGCCGGTGGTGCCACCGACATCGCGCACCCGGCCAGTGCCAGGCACATCACCGCACTCCATGCACGTCCGTGCTTCATCCGCATTTCTCCTGTGGTCGCCGGCGCTATCAAGGCTGGGCCGGCGGGTGCGCCGGGAACAGCGTACGCAGCGCCTGCAGCGCCGCCGGGTGGTAGACCGTGCCGTGGGTTTCCTGCGGGAACGGCTGATAGCC
>JAFAFD010000097.1 GCA_023423675.1 Pseudomonadota bacterium
AGCTGCAGCAGGAGGTCCAGCAGGGTGTAGCTGTCCTTGCCGCCGGACAGGCAGACCATCACCTTGTCGCCG
Organism: Pseudomonadota bacterium; assembly: GCA_023423675.1. Taxonomy (GTDB): domain Bacteria; phylum Pseudomonadota; class Gammaproteobacteria; order Xanthomonadales; family Xanthomonadaceae; genus Stenotrophomonas. The sequence continues at coordinate 73 of JAFAFD010000097.1, forward strand.
GCCTCGATCATGCCGTAATCGGCAATGGCCTGGCCGACCTGGCGGCGCAGGCGCCTGGCCAGCGGCTGCTCCCCACGCAGGTGTTCCGCGCGCGGGCCCACGCGCGGTGCGACAGGCGCACGCGGCAAGGGATCGGGCAGGGAAATCACGGCGCTCATGGCTGCCATTCTACCGGCTTGGGACCGGCGTCGGCCGCGGCGCGGGGTTGCCCTCTCCCGATGGTCATCGGCGCTGTGTATGCTCGGAGGCTGTGGATACCTACAGCCCCGCCGAGATCGTCGAACGCCTCGTCGCCCTGCGCGCCGAACACCGCGTGCTGGATGAACAGATCACCCGGATGGCCGCCAATGGCGAGGACGAGCTGGAGTCGAAACGGCTGAAGCGGCGCAAGCTGCAGTTGAAGGACTGCATCGCGAAGCTGGAGAGCCTGCAGATTCCGGACGAGCCGGCGTAAGCGGGGGCCCATCCACGCGTGGCGTGGATCCATCGCCGGGCATGGCCCGGCGCTACCGTGTCGGGGCGTTACCCGTTCGGGATGACCACGTCGGCGTTCCAGGCCGGTTCGCCGTCGACACTCAGGTCGCAGTGGCGCACGGCGCCGTCCGCGCGGCAGTGCAGGCGCAGCGGGTGGCCGTACCAGTCCCCCTGCAGGCCCGTGCCGACCACCGCGTCTTCCTCGCCGGCGATGCGTTCGGCATCGGCCAGCCACAGCGTGTAGCGCGGCGCGCTGCCGTCAGCGGCGTCCACGCACAGGCGCACCGGTGCGTCGGCCAGTCGGCCCGGCAGGGTGTCCTCCACGCAGGCCGGGACGGCCTGGGCCGTCACCGCGGCGAGCAGCATGGCCGGCAGCAGCCACGCGGGGCTGATCCACCGGCCAGGGCGGCTCATGCCTGCGGCGTCGGCTCGTCGGGGCGCGCCGCTTCCGGGCTGACGCGCTCGATGGTGTGGCGCAGTTCGCGGCCGAGGATGAACTTGGCATCCTTGGCCCAGCTGTCCAGGCGGTCGTCGAACAACAGCTTGCTGTTCTCGTCCGGCCACACCAGGCGCAGCTCGCGCAGCTTCTGGATGAAGCCACGGAACAGCGACTTGTCGAAGAACTCCGGCGCGGCCGGCGCGTACAGCAGGCTGAGGCGCTGCGCGGCCTGCTGGCACAGGCTTTCCAGCTCGGCGGTGCCCAGCGTGCCCGGGCCGTTCTTCACCAGCACCGAAATGGCGATGTAGTAACGCTCGAACGCCTGCTGCAGCGAATGGCCGATGGCACGCAGGCGGAACACCTCGTCGGTCTGCCCGGTATTGCGGGTCAGCATGCCGCCGTCATCGTCGGCGACCTGCTGCAGCAGGCCTTCGCGGATGAACACGTCGATGGTCTGCTCGATGCGCTGGGCGAACTCGTCCTCGCTCCACGGCAGGAACAGCTCGGCCTGCAGGAACGGGTACACGGTGCGGCCCAGGCGGACCAGGCCGGTGCGGCTCATGCGGCGGTTGTTCTGGAAGCAGCAGGCCACCCACGACGAGGCGGTGAACAGGTGCACCACGTTGTTGCGGAAGTAGCTGAGCAGCACCGCGGTGTCGCCACTGACGCTGAGCACGTCGCCCAGCGGGTGCTTGATGCGGGTGAGGACGTTGATTTCCTCGGCGTGGGCGATGATCCGCTCCGGCGAGTGCGGGGTCACCGTCACCCGGCCCGAATACGGCATCTCTTCCAGCAGGGTCTTGCACAGCTCGATCTGCGCGATCAGGTCGGCCTCGCCCATCGCGTGCTTGGGCGTGGACAGCAGCGCCAGCGCCAACAGGTTGATCGGGTTGACGTCGGCGGCGCCGTTGATGCGCACCTGGATGCGGTCGGCCAGGGTGTCGACGGTGGTCGACAGCCACGACGGCTTCTCGTCCTCCGGCACTGCCTCGCCGTTCCACTCCGGCGCCTTCTCGGCCAGCACGTCGTTCAGGGCGATCGGTTCGCCGAAGTTCACCACCACCTGGCCGTAGTTCTGCTTGAGCACCTTGGGGATGCCCCACAGCAGCGACCAGATCGATTCCTTCTCCTTCGGCCGCCCGGACAGTTCGTCCAGGTAGCTGCCGCCTTCCATCAGCTTCTCGTAGCCGATGTAGATGGGCTGGAACAGCACCGGCTTGCGCGGCTGGCGCAGGAACGCGCGCAGGGTCATCGAGATCATGCCGCCCTTGGGCTGCAGCAGGCGCCCGGTGCGCGAACGGCCACCCTCGACGAAGTACTCGATGGAATAGCCACCGGCCACCAGCTGCGCGACGTATTCGCTGAGCACGGCCGAGTACAGCGCGTTGCCGCGGATCGAGCGGCGGATGAAGAACGCACCGCCCTTGCGCAGCAGGGTGCCGACCACCGGCAGGTTCAGGTTGATGCCGGCCACGATGTGCGGCGGCACGATGCCACGGTCGTACAGCAGGTAGGACAGCAGCAGGTAGTCCATGTGGCTGCGGTGGCTGGGCACGTAGACCACTTCGTGGCCCGGCGCGGCGGCCTTGAACTTGTCCAGGTGGTGCACCAGCACGCCGGCGTAGATGCGGTTCCACACGTGGCTGAGCATGAAGCTGGCCGAACGCACCACCGGGCTGGAATAGTCCGCGGCGATTTCCCAGGCGTAGGCGTGCGCCTTCTTCCAGGCGTCGGCCGGCTTGGAGTTGTCGCGCTTGGCCTGGGCGGCGATCGCCTCGCGCACCGGTTCGGCGGCCAGCACCTGGTCCACCAGCAGGCGGCGGGTGGACAGGTCGGGGCCGATGACCGATTCACGGATGCGGCGGAAATGGGTACGCAGCACGCGCTGCAGCTTGCGCACGGTGCGCTCGGGCTCCAGGCCCTCGTCCACGGTGCTGCGCAGCGAGATGGGCGGGGCGAAGCGCACGATGGTGCTGCGCCCGTTCAGCAGCAGGCCCAGCAGGCGGCGGAAGCGGCCGACCAGCGCCCAGTTTTCCGAGAACAGCACAGCGAACCAGCCGCTCTGCTTGTCCGGCGCGCGGCCGACGAAGATCGACACCGGCACCAGGTGCACGTCCAGGTCCTCGCGCACGCGGTGCGCCTGCAGGACCTTGGCCAGCGAATCGGAGTGGGTCTTGGCGCCGCGCTGCTCGGGAATGAGCGAGTTGCTGGAACTGCGCCGCGACAGCGCCAGGTAGGCGCGCTTGCGGCCGGTCGGGTCACCGGCCAGCGGCACCAGCGGCGACGGCAGGCCGGCCTGGCGGCAGGCCTTGTCCAGGATCAGCGCGTTGGACAGGCCGTAGTCTTCCAGCACGTACACGACCGGGCGGCCGTCGTTGTACTGGCCCGGGTCCTCCGGCTCGATCTTCAGCGCCAGCCACGGCTCGACCAGACGGCCCAGCAGGCGCGCCCAGAAGGGGCGACGGCCAGCGGGACGGGCGTGCGCGGGCGGCGGCACCGGATTGGGGCCGGTGCCGGTCGAGGGAGACGCCGCGGCCGGATCGGCGGGCGTCTGCTGGGGTTCTTCGCCGGGGAACGGCAGCGGGTTCTGTTTCGACATCGGCGCCATTATGGCTTAGGCGGCGTGGTTGCCGCTTCCCCGCCGGCGGCGGGGGCCTCTGCGGGCTCCGGCGCGGCGGCCGCGCGGGCCGCATCGGCCTTGCGCAGCAGGGCATCGGTATCGGCCAGGGTGCGGGTCAGGTACCAGTGGCCTTCGCGCCGGCTCAGCGGCAGCTGCAGCTGCAGGGTGCGCCCGGCCAGCTCGTATTCCATGCGGACCAGGGCGTTGTCGCCTTCCACCGAGAGCAGCTCCCCGCGCAGGCTGCGCAGGGCGTCGTCCACGCCCAGCCCGTAGCTGGCCAGCACCGCCTTGACGGTGTGCAGGAACGGCGCCAGCTGCTGCAGGCTGCCTTCCATGCCGGCTGCACGCAGGCCGTCCTCGTTGTCGAAGCCGACCTTGGCGGCGGCCTCGACCAGCGCGGCGATGCTGCTGCGGGCGCGGGCCCGGTCGCTGATCGGCGCGCCCTGCGCCCAGCCGGCCAGGGTTTCCACCAGGGCGATGTAATGCGTCTGCTGGCTGGGGGTGTAGCCCTTCTGGTGGCGCAGGTACTGCACGCCGAAGTTGCCCATCGACTGCGCCGCCTGGCGCACCGCGCTGGCCTGGCCGGCCAGCTGGCGGTCGAAGCTGCGCTGCAGCTGGGCGGCGGCCTGGGGCTCGCGCAGCGCGGCCAGCATCGGCAGCATCTGGTCACCCAGCGGCAGTTCGCCCAGCGGCCACTGGCTGTGGCCGTCGGTCCAGGCCTGCTGCAGCCGCTGGTACTGGCCCGGCGGCACCGACAGGCGCGCGTAGCCGACCAGGTCATCCTCGACCAGGCGCTGGGCCATGGCCTGCACCGCCGCCACCGGCTCGGCCGCCGGCTTGGCCGGGTCGCTGCCGGATTGGCGGCACGCCGCCACCGCCAGCAGCACCATGGCTGCCAGCCCCCATCCACGCGCGGACCTTCCTCGCACTGCCAGGCTCATGCAATCGGACTCCCCGTACCGGCCCGCATCTTGCGGCCTGCAAGGTGACAGCGGCAAGCCGTGCGGTCACGGTTTGGCCAGGAAAGGGGGTCGATCGACGGGGTCGGATCCCTTTCGCAGGCGAAAGGGCTCTGACCCCGGGCGATAAAAAAAGAGCCCGGATCACAGGGATCGCAGGCTCTTCAAACCGGCGCGAGGCCGGTGGACAGTTGTGGCACATCTCCGGCCCAGGGACCGGATGGCGGCGATGCTACGCCGCCTCCGAAGTTAAGGCAATACGTCATGTAACATGATTTAAATATTTGATTTTATTGAATCAATCCTTCTGCCAGACCGCTTCAATGAAATCTACGGCATGTTTTTCGGCGATTCGGGCATAAACGCCGGGGTAGCCGGGCCGCGCGCAGCCCTCACCCCAGCTGACGATGCCGAACTGGGTCCAGCCATCGCGCAGCTTGAGCATCAGCGGGCCGCCGGAATCGCCCTGGCAGCTGTCGACGCCCTCACGCCCGGCGCAGATGACCTTGCCGCGTGCGAGTTCGCCGGCGTAGGCCTGCTGGCATTCGGCAAACGGCACGAACGGCACCTGCACCGTCTGCAGCTGGGTGGGCAGCTCGCTGGCGCCCTCCTCGGTGGTGCCCCAGCCGATCACGGTGAAGTCGCGACCCGGCTTGAGGTAGCTGGCGTCCGGGCGCAGGCGCAGGGTCACCGGCTGCGCATCGGCCAGCGGGGCGTCCAGCTGGATGAGGGCCAGGTCGTGTTCCAGCGAATTGCCGCTGTTGAAGGCCGGGTGTACGTGGATGGCCTTGACGTTGGAAGCGCGCGGCGCGGCATCGGTGGACAGCGCGGTGAGGTTGCCCAGCACCGCCAGGCCCGCGGACGTCTCGCCCTGCACGCAGTGCGCGGCCGTCAGCACCCACGACGGCGAGATGAGGGTGCCACCGCAGAAGTGGCGATCATGGTCGGTGTCGCCGAAGGCCAGGCCCTGCAGGCTGACCATGAACGGGTACTGCCCCGGCTGGGCGTCCTCGCCGCCGATGATGCGCGGCGTTTAGAGCGGTTGCGGAGCGGCGAACGCGGGTGCTGCGAACGCCAGCACCAGGCCGGCAAGAACTGCAGAGGTGCTGCGATACATATCCGTGTACTCCCTCTTTGATGATTGGAACCGGCACGGCCGTGAGCGGCGCCGGTGCATCGATTGGGAGGGAGGGACATCCGGATCCAGTGCGACCGCGCGCACGGTTCTTCGCTGCGGGGTCGACTGCGACAGCGCTGGACCCACAAATGCGAACGCCATCCCGCATGGGGCGGGATGGCGTTCGGTATTACGGTGTGACCGGCAGCGTCGGCAGGCTCAGCGTGCAGCCAGAGCCGACGCGATTTCCTGCTGGATGGCCCGCGCGGCCGCCTGCGGATCGGCGGCCAGGCGGATCGGACGACCGACCACGATGGCGTCGGCGCCGTCGGCGAAGGCCTGGGCCACACCGACGGTACGCTTCTGGTCATCGCCGACCGGGCCACCCGGACGGATGCCCGGGCAGACGATCGAGAACCCGGCGCCGGTGGCGGCACGGATCGGGCCAGCTTCCTGGCCGGAAGCGATCACGCCATCAATGCCGGCGGCCTGGGCGGCCAGCGCGCGCTCGACCACCACGTCCACCGGCTCGCGGTCGATGCCCATCTGTGCCAGGTCCGGGCGCCCCATCGAGGTCAGCACGGTCACCGCCAGCAGGCGCATGTCGCTGCTGTTGGCGGCCGCGCACGCCTCCATCATCGCCGGGTGCCAGCCATGGATGGTGGCGTAGCTGACCGGCCACTGCGACAGGCGCTTGATCACCGCCGCAGCGGTGGCCGGGATGTCGAAGAACTTCAGGTCGACGAACACGCGCTTGTCGCGGCGGGCCAGCTCGTCCAGCACCTGGAAGTACTCGCCGGAGGCGAGCAGTTCCATGCCGATCTTGTAGAACGCCACGCTGTCGCCCAGGCGATCGACCCATTCCAGCGCCTGCACGCGGTCAGGCACGTCCAGGGCGAAGATCAGCCGTTCGTCATCGCGCAGCGGCAGCGGTGCGCGGCTCACGGTGCGTAATCCAGCGCAGCGCGCTTGGCGTCGTGGCGGGCCTGGCGCGACTGGGTGTAGTCGTTGTTGAACTGGGCCGGCTCGAAACCGCCGTAGGTCGGGTTCGGCAGCATCCACCAGCGCTCGCCGAACCAGTCGTGGTACTGCTGCAGCAGCGCATCGCGGCCTTCGTTGGTGTTGGCGGTCACTTCCACGAAGTCACCCATCTGGTCGCCGAACTGCATCAGCACGCGGTACTTCTGGCCGGCCAAGCGGCGGCGGCAGTTCTTTTCGCTGCCGGCCTGCTCACAGCCTTCAACGACGGTACCCAGGCCCAGGAACACGCTGTCGTCGGCCACCGGCAGGCCCTGCTCGCGCAGGTTGGCCAGGGTCGCGTCCTTCAGGTGCACGGCGCGGTTGGAGATGAACAGCAGGGTCACGCCCTTGGCATTGGCGGCCTTGGCTAAATCAACCACGCCGGGGATGGCCTTGGCCTTCTTCTCGGCCACCCACTGGTCCCACGTCAGCTCGTCGTATTCCTTGCCGTCGCGCACCAGGCGCGCCTGGTAGGGCGAGTTGTCCAGCACGGTTTCATCCACGTCCAGCACCACGGCCGGCTTCAGGCCCTTGGCCGCGTTGCCGCGTTCTTCCGGCACCAGCGCGTCCCAGTGGGCTTCCTTCAGCGCGGCGTCCAGGTGGTCGGCGGCGGCGCGGTAGGTCTGTTCGGTGATCGCCTTGTACTCCTGCGCGCGCTGCATCCACAGCACGGCATTGAGGTTGTCGTTGGCGGTCGCATCAACCGCACCATCGGCCTTGGCGGCCGCGGCCGGGGCATCGGGGGCGGGGGTCTCGGCGGCAGGCGCATCCACGCGCTTGCAGGCAGACAGGCCGATCGCCGCAGTGGCGAGCAGGGTCAGGGACAGGGAAACGGGACGACGCATCAGGATTCACCGGCAATCAGATATACCCCGCCATTTTACCGGCAAAGATGACCGTGGCACGGCTATGCTTCGGGGTTGACCCGTTGCCTTGCGGAGGCCGCCATGACCGATCCCGTCCAGACCCCCGACGTCCCCCTGCTCGATGCCGTCCAGGCCCGCCTGCTGGGCTGCCTGGTGGAAAAGGAGGCGACCACCCCGGACACCTACCCGCTGACGGTCAATGCCGCGCAGTCGGCGGCCAACCAGAAGACCGCCCGCGAGCCGGTGATGAACGTCGATGCCGGCAGCGTGCAGCACGCCCTGCGCCAGCTGGAGACGCTGGGCCTGGCCCGCCAGCACTTCTCCTCGCGCGCCGACCGCTACGAGCACCGCCTGCAGGCCGCGCTGGACCTGACCCGGCAGCAGACCGTGCTGCTGGCGATGCTGCTGCTGCGCGGCCCGCAGACCCTGGGCGAGCTGGTCACCCGCAGCGAGCGCCTGTACCGCTTCGCCGATGTGGACGAAGCCCGCCACGCCATCGAGCGCCTGCAGCAGCGCGCCCTGCTGGTGGTGCTGCCGCGCGCCAGCGGCCAGCGCGAGGACCGCTACATGCACCTGCTGTGTGGTGAGGTGGACGGTGCGGCGCTGGCCGCCAAGTACGCGAGCAGCGGCGGTGGCAGCAGCGAAGCGGCCGACCCCGGCCTGGCCGAGCGCGTGGCCCAGCTGGAAGCGGCAGTGGCCGAATTGCAGGCGCAGTTGGCGGAACTGCGCGGCGGTTGAGGGGGTGGGTGCCGACCGTTGGTCGGCCCTGCATTTGAATAGTGGGGACCCTGTGTCTTATAAAA
>JAFAFD010000433.1 GCA_023423675.1 Pseudomonadota bacterium
ACTGGCCCTGGTACGGGGCGATCAGCTCGATGACCGCCGTCGACTCACGGGCCGGACCATCGGCGCGGAAGTTGCGGTTCGGGTCGATGGCATCGTAGTTCCAGCGGTTGATGCGCTCGAAACCCCACGGGTTCACGCACGGCGCCACCAGCAGGTTGGCTTTGCCGGCGTAGTCGGCCGCGTGCTTTTCGAGGAAGTCCAGCGCGCCCATCACGCCGCTGGTTTCATAGCCATGCACGCCGCCGGTGACCAGCGCCGCCGGCAGCGACGGGTTCCAGCCGCGGCTGCGCAGCGCGTACAGGGTGTAGGTCTCGCCGGCGTAGTCCAGCTGGCCATAGGCCACTTTGTCGAAGCGGTCAGCCAGGGCCTCGATGCGCGGCAGCACTTCCTCGTCATAGCGGCGCAGGCGCTGCTGGCGGCCGCGCCACTGCTCCCGTTCCGCCGTGCCCCACGGCTGGCCAGGGGTTCCGACGGGGTAGAAAGCAGCAGTGGACATGGCAGATCTCGGCAGTCAGGAAGCAATCGCCCACTCTAGCACCGCCCTCCGCCGCCGTTCATCCGCAACCCTCCAGAGGTGCATTCCATTGGCGAATGGAATCAGCAATAATTCTCATTTACGACCCTTCCGCGCCCGCCTCCATGTCCTTCCGAATCCTGCCCCCGGCCCGCCTGCCCCTGGCCGCCGCCCTCAGCCTGTGCCTGTCCGCCACCGCCTTCGCGCAGGACAGTGCCACCACCCTGGACAGCATCCAGGTCTCCGGCAGCTGGCTGGGCACCGGCCTGCACGACAGCGTGAAGAGCTTTGCCGGCGCGCGCACCGTGGTCGACCGCCAGCGCATCGACGCCAGCGGCGCAGCCAACATCGGCGATGCCATGCGCCGCATCCCGGGCGTGCAGGTCACCGACAACTCGGGCACCGCCGGCAGCTCGGTCTCGCTGAACATCGGCGTGCGCGGCCTGACCGGTCGTTACTCGCCGCGCTCGACCGTGCTGCTGGACGGCGTGCCGCTGGCGGTGGCGCCGTATGGCCAGCCGCAGCTGTCGTTCGCCCCGACCAGCCTGTCCAACATCGAATCGATCGACGTGGTGCGCGGCGGCGGTGCGGTGCGTTACGGGCCGCAGAACGTCGGCGGCATCATCAACTTCAGCACCCGCGCCATTCCCACCGAGGCCGGCCTGCACGGTGAAGCCGGCGTGCGCTACAGCGCCAACGACCACGGTGGCGGCGACAGCACCCAGTACAACGCCTTCCTCGGCGGCACCGCCGACAACGGCCTGGGCATGGCCCTGCTGTATTCCGGCCAGGACGGCCGCGGCTGGCGCCAGGGCAGCGACGACCGCTTCGACGACCTCGCCCTGAAGTTCGCCTATGCCATCGACGAGCAGCAGGAGCTGCGCGCCAAGCTGTCCTACTACGATGTGCGCTCGCTGACCCCGGGCGGCCTGACCCGCGCCCAGTACGAGGCCGATCCGTTCCAGAACACCCGCCCCACCGATTTCTGGAAGGGCCACCGCACCGGCATCGACCTGGGCTACACCAACACCCTGTCGGCCGACAGCGAGTTCGAGGTGCTGGCCTATTACAACGAGAGCAACCGCGCCAGCTCGCTGATCAACGCCGCCAACACCCAGCTGACCGTGCAGCCGCGCGACTACCGCGTGCTCGGCATCGAGCCGCGCTACACCCAGCGCCTGCGCTGGGGCAGCACCGTACATGACATCACCGCCGGCTACCGCTTCCTGCGCGAGCGCGGCAACGACCGCAGCTACACCGTGGTCCGCCGCACCGGCGTGGAAAGTGCGATCACCCGCTTCGACAACGCCACCGACGCGCATGCGTTCTACGTGGACGACCGCATCGCCGTCGGCCAGTGGCGCATCACCCCGGGCGTGCGCATGGAGTGGATCGACATGGACCGCCGCCAGGCCGGTGGCGGCGCCACCTTCAGCAGCCGCAACGACAAGGCGCTGCCGTCGATCAACATTGCCTACCTGCTCACCCCGCAGCTGACCGTGTTCGGCAACTACACCACCTCGTTCGGGCCGGTGCAGAACATCCAGCTGAACTCGCAGACCGCCAGCAACCCGCTGAACCCGGAAGTGGCCAAGACCACCGAACTGGGGGCGCGCTGGCAGGACGGCGCCCTGCGCGCGGAAGTGACCGTGTTCAAGATGCGCTTCGACAACCAGATCCAGCAGGTGCCGGGCATCACCCCGCCGACCTTCCAGAACCTCGGCGCCACCGACCACAAGGGCGTGGAAAGCGCGCTGGAGTATCGCTTCGCCGAGGACAGCGCGCTGGCCGGCCTGGAGCTGTACGCCAACTACACCTGGACCAAGGCGATCCAGCAGTCCGGCGACAACCGCGGCCTCGACGTGCCGTTCTACTCGCGTGACACCGACAGCATCGGCGCCCGCTACGCCATTGCCGCCTGGACCTTCAACGTCTCCAGCACGCACCAGAGCGGGCAGTTCTCCGATGCCGCCAACACCTGGGCCGAGAGCGCCGACGCGCGCGTGGGCCGGGTGCCGGGCGTGCGCCTGTTGAACGCGCAGGTGGCCTGGCAGGTGCCGGGCCTGGGTGACAGCGAGATCGCGCTGGGCGTGAACAACCTGGCCGACAAGCGCTGGTACACCCGCAATGTCGACGGCAACGCCGGGCGCATGGTGGCCGCGCCGCGCACCTTCTACGTGCAGGGCCGCTACCGCTTTTAAGCCCCCCAGCCGCCCGATGCGGTGAGGGCAGCGATCACGGTGGCGGCGTATCATGCCGCCACCATGTCCTCCCACGCTTCGCCATCACGCCTGCATCTGGCGTTCCAGGGCCTGCGCCTGCGCCTGCGCGGCAGCGACCTGTGGTTCATCGCCCTCGCCCTGGTGGTCGGGCTGCTCGCCGGCGGCCTGACCCTGCTGCAATCGGGCATCGCGCGCTGGCTGCAGGCCGCGCTGTACGGCCTGGATGAAGGCATCCGCCTGAGCTCCCTGCCCTCGCTGCCGTGGACCGCCCTGCTGGTGCTGCCACTGGGCGGCCTGCTGGTCGGCCTGGTCGCGCTGGCCGCCACCCTCCTCAAGCGCCCCCTGCTCGATGCTGTGGAAGCCAACGCCCTGCACGGCGGCCGCATGTCGATGCGCGACAACCTGATCGTGCTGACCCAGACCCTGATCTCCAACGGCTGCGGCGCCTCGGTCGGGCTGGAGGCGTCGTACACGCAGATGGGCGCTGGCAGCGGCTCGCAGCTGGGCCGGGTGATGCGCCTGCGCCGCAACGACGTGCGCATCCTGGTCGGTGCCGGCTCGGCCGGCGCCATCGCCGCCGCCTTCGGCGCACCGCTGGCCGGTGCCTTCTATGCCTTCGAGATCGTCATCGGCGCCTACACCCCGGCCGCGCTGGCCCCGGTGGCCGTGGCCGCGCTGGCCGGCGCCTTCGTGGCCGACCAGGCCGGCATCGACGCCTACCTGCTGCCGGCCGCGTCCACCATCGACGTGCGCGCCGCCGACTACGCCATCTACGGCCTGCTCGGCTGCTGCTGCGCGATGGTCGGCATCCTGGTGATGCGGCTGATCGCCTCGATCGAGGGCACGGTCAAGCGCAGCCCGCTGCCGCTGTGGGGCCGGCCGGTGCTGGGTGGACTGCTGCTGATTCCGCTGGCGATGGCCAGCCCGCAGGTGCTGTCCTCCGGCCACGGCGCCCTGCACCTGGACCTGACCACCCACCTGCCGCTGATCTGGATCGGCGCCCTGCTGACCCTCAAGTGCCTGGCCTCCGGCATCTCGCTGGGCTTCGGCTTCCGTGGCGGCCTGTTCTTCGCCTCGCTGTTCATGGGAACGCTGGTGGGCGCGCTGTTTGCCGGCCTGCTGGCAATGGCCACCGGCGTGCCGGTGATCGATGCCACCTCGGCCGCGCTGGCCGGCATGGCCGCACTCGCCGCCGCCGTGGTCGGCGCACCGATGACCATGGCCATGCTGGTGCTGGAAGGCACCCACGACTTCCTGCTGACCAGTGTGGTGATGAGCGCGGTGCTGGTGTCCAGCACCCTGGTGCGGCAGTGGTTCGGCTACTCGTTCTCGACCTGGCGCATGCACCTGCGCGGCGAGACCATCAAGAGCGCACGCGACGTGGGCTGGGTGCAGAACCTCAATGCCGGGCGGATGATGCGCAAGGGCGTGGCCACCGCACCGGCCGACCTGGACACGGCCTCGTTCCGCCAGCGCTTCCCGCTGGGCTCCGGCAGCCGCGTCATCCTGGTCGACAGCGAAGGGCACTACGCCGGCATCGTGCAGATTCCGCGCATGTACGGCGACGGCGTGAAGCCGGACGCGGTGGTGGGGGACTACGCGGAGAACCGCGACGTCGCGCTGGCCGCCAACGCCAACGTGGTGGCGGTGATGCAGCGCTTCGACCAGACCCAGGCCGACGAACTGGCGGTGGTGGCCAGCGATGGCCTAGTGCTGGGCGTGGTCTCCGAAGCCTTCGTGCGCAAGCGCTACGCCGAAGAGCTGGACAAGCGCCAGCGCGAATTGATGGGCGAGCGCGTCGAAGATAGCGATTGAGGTTCATCCACGCATGGCGTGGATCTACTGCCACAGATCCGGTTGATCCAGTAGATCCACGCCATGCGTGGATGCCAGAAACTGCGGCCCCTACAGCGCCTCGCCGGCGTCGGCCAGGCGTGATTCGATCAATGCGTACCACTGCTGCAGCGTGTCGATCAGCATGTCCAACTCGGCGTCGGCACGTTGCGCGCGCCCGCTGCGCAGGCAGGCCTGGGCGTCCTGCAGCTGGGTGAGGAACCCGACCACGGTGTCGGCCTGCAGGATCAGGCCCGGCAGGCGCCGGCCGGGAATATGCACCACGCCGTTGTTCAGCTGGCCCACGTTGGTCGCATCGCGGTCATTGCAGCCATCGGCCACACGGGTGATCTTGCACTCGGCCCCGCTGCCGCCCACCGACACTTCACCGGCCGAGTTGCTGCCACCCGCCTCGCTGAAGGCACCGGCCGCGCTGGGTTGTAGATGCCCTGGCTGAGGTGCCGTTGGCGGCGACGTTGGTGATGGTGTACATAGGCGCGGTGAGATTGTTCCGTTCGGCCTGACTGCCTGCGCACACGGCGATGCTGTTGGCGGCAGGCCCAGCAGCAAGCGGTCAGCCTGAGTACCGATGTGCAGAGCACCAACAACCAGCTGGACGCCCTGCAGCGTCGCATCCAGATCCTGCAGGCCGAACAGTGCAATCCGGAGCTCAGCCTGCCGAAGGCGGAAGCTTCCGCTTCTCCGGCGGCGGCCAGCGACGGCAACTGAGTTCCTGGTACTGCACCACACGCGACGGCACCTGCGGGTGCCGTTGCTGTTTCAGGGGGCCTGGCAGGCCAGGCGCAGGGCGTCATCCAGCTGCCGCCGCTGCTGGTAGTCCAGCCGACGCGCACGCGTCATCTTCCGCGCCTGCTCGCGGCGCGCCTGCTCGCAGCCGGCGGGATCACGCGCGAGGGTGATCAGTGCGCCCTCGGCCCGAGCGCGACGGCCACGCCTCACATTGGCCGGCGCCCTGCCCGCCTGCGCCGGGCGTACGGGCTTCGACTCACCCTTGCCTCGTGCCTGCGCCACCTCGGCCGGCACGTCCCAGCGCCATTCCGCCCGCCCCTGGCACGGCGTCTGCTGGTAGACCGGGTGCGGCCCGTCCACGCACTTGTAGACATGGGTCTGGGCCAGCGCGGCACCGGCCAGCAGCCAACCCACGATCGCCCCCGACAGCCTCCTCTTCATGCAGCGTCCTCCATGGCAGAGCGCACATCGTGGCCAGCATCGACCACCCGCCGCCAGAGCGGAACGCGTCGTCCCCGCCCGCGACCGCCTGCCATCCATCGGACACAGGCGTGCAAGCCGCGCGGTGGATCCTGCGCTGTACTGCCGCGGGATCGGATCCCTCTCCATCGGAAAGGCTCTGACCCCACAAGCGATCACTCAGCCTTGGCCGCCTCGGCATTCCACGCCGCCACCTTGGCCTTGGTGTCGGCCAGCATCTTGTCCAGCGCCGCGCGGTCATACACGGTGCCGCGCAGGATCACGCTGTCGATCTTCTCGGTCGCGGCGATGTCCTGCAGCGGGTTGGCGGTCAGCAGCACCAGGTCGGCCGCCTTGCCGCTGGCGACGCCACCGTAGCGGTCCATCTGGCCGAACCATGCCGGGCCCGAACGCGTGGCCGCCGACAGCGCCTGCGGCGCGCTCAGGCCTTCCTTCACGAACAGCTGCAGTTCCTGGTGCAACGCAATGCCCGGGAAGTTGTACGAGTTGAGGAAGCCGGCGTCGGTACCGGCAATGATCGTCACGCCCGCTTCCTGCAGCATCGGCAGCACCGAGGCCACCTGGTGGTACTGCGCGTGGCGCGCTTCGATCTGCGCCGGGGTCGCCTTGGCCGCGCGATCCACGCGCCACTGGTAGGTCGCACGCAGGCCCGGGCCGATGTAGGCCAGGTACGGATCGTTGGCGTGGTCATCCTGATCGAGGAAGTCGAGGATGCGGCCGCCATTGAGGGTCGGGGTGACGAACACGCCGCGCTTGGCGAAGTCGCGGTAGGCGTGCATCGCCGTATCGTGGTCGAAGCTGGCATCCAGGCGGCGGTTGGCCTCGGCGCGGTCGATGCGGCCGGCACCGAAATCGGCGGCGATCTGCGCTTCATCCTTGCTGCCGGCCTTGAACGCGTAATCCAGATGCTCGATTGAGGCGAGGCCGGCATCGACTGCCTGTTCGACGGTCAGCGCCATCGGGATATGGCCCGAGGCCTTGAAGCCGGCCTTGCGCGCGGCGCTGGCCGAATACAGGAACAGCTCCGGCTTCAGCGTGCTGTCGGTGATCTTCACGAAATCGACCTTGTCGTGCTGCAGGCGGGTGATCGCCTTGTCGACGTCGGCCTCGCTGCCCACTTCGATGGTGCCCTTCCAGACCGGCTTGATGCCTTCGATCTTGGCGCCGGAGCTGAGCAGGCGCGGCCCGAACAGCGTGCCGTTGGCGATCTCACCACGCCACTGCAGCACCTGCTCCGGCAGGTCGCCCGAGCAGTCGCGCACGGTGGTGATGCCATGGGCGATGTACAGCGGCAGCAGCGCCTTGTTCTCTTCGATGAGGGCCGGCCCGCCGCCGAAGTGCACGTGCATGTCCCACAGTCCCGGGATCAGGTACTTGCCCTTGGCGTCGATCTGGCGGCTGGCGCTCCACTGGCTGCGCAGCTGCGCATCGGGACCGACGGCGACGATGTCGTCGCCCCGGATCACCACGCTCTGCCCCGGCAGGCTGCGTGCGTGTTCGACATCGACCACGGTGGCGTTGCGGATCAGCAGGTCGGCACGCTCGGCAGCGGAAGCCGACAACGGTGCGACGGCAAGGAGGATCGCAAGGGACAACGGACGGGACTGGAACATGGATGGCGTCCTGGTGGGCGCGCGTAACGCGCAGGGTGGAAGGGGTCAGGGTTCAGCGGCTGGCGCCAGCGCTGCGCAGCAGGGTTTCAATGCGGGTGTAGCCACGCTGGCGTGCGTGCATCAGCGGCGTCACGCCATCGCCATCGGCCAGTTCGGGATTGGCGCCGGCGTCGAGCAGCAGCTGCACGATCTGCACATGGCGCGGGCCACCATCGCCGAGCAGGATCGCTTCCAGCAGTGCGGTCCAGTGCAGGCGGTTGACATGGTCCACCGCCACGCCCGCGCGCAGCAGCGTGCGCACGGTGGCCACATGGCCGCGTTCGGCCGCAGGAATCAGGGCGGTGCCGCCGTAGCGGTTGGTGCTGCGCAGGTCGGCACCGTGGGCCAGGGTCAGCGCGAGAATGTCATCCAGGCCGCGCGCGCCGGCATACAGGTAAGCGCTGTCCTGCATCGCATCCTTGGCGTTGACGTCGGCACCGGCTTCGATCAGTTCGCGTGCGGCATCGACGTGGTTGCCGTGGGTCGCCAGCAGCAGTGCGGTGCGGCCCTGCCCATCGCGCGATTCCAGATCGGCGCCGTCCTCCACTGCCGTACGCACGGCGGCGGCATCGCCTCGCGCGGCCGCATCGCGCAGGCGCGCATCGGCCGTGCCGGCCGTGGCCGAACAGCCAGGTAGCACCATCGCCAACAGGCACAGCAGCAACAGGCGACCCAGCGGGCCGGGCAAACGAGGGCGACGAGCGATGCGCATCTGCGGTTCTCCGGTGCAGCGGGGCGCCGTGCTTGCCGCCCCCTGCCCTGCATGGTAGAAGTCGCCACGTGCATCCAGAAGTGAAATGTTCAAATGCAAGACAGTGCCAAATCGAATAGAACGCTGTTCGAACTGGACCTGCTGCGTGCGCTGGTGATGGTGGCCGACTGCGGCAGTTTCACCACTGCTGCCACCCGCCTGCATTCCACTCAGTCCACGGTCAGCCAGAAGGTGCGGCGGCTGGAGGAGCTGGCCGGGCACCGCCTGCTCGAACGCGGCCACCGCGACGTGCACCCCACCGATGCCGGCCACACGCTGCTGGGTTACGCCCGGCGCATGCTCGACCTGAACGAGGAAATGGTCCAGGCCCTGGCCGGCGCCACGGTGGAAACGGCGGTACGCATCGGCGTGCCGGAGGATTTCGTCAACGCGCAGACCACGCGGATGCTGGCCGCGTTCAGCCGCCGCCACCCGCAGGTGAAGCTGGAGATCAGCAGCGGGCTGAGCCGCGACCTGGCGCATGGCTTCGACCATGGCGAGCTGGACCTGGTGCTGGTCAAGCAGCGCCGCAACACGCGCCAGGCGGTGCACTGCCGGCGCGAGCCGATGCACTGGATCGACAGCCAGCGCAGCAGCAGCCTGCAGCTGGATCCGCTGCCGCTGGTGACCTTTCCGCCGCGCGGCCTGTACCGCGACGAGATGATCCAGGCAGTGGAGGCACTGGGCCTGCGCTGGCGCATCGCGTTCACCAGTTCGTCGCTGAGCGGCATCCAGGGGGCGGTGGCCGATGGCATCGGCATCAGCCTGCTGCCGCGGCGCGCGGTTAACCGCGAGCACCGCGTCATCGATGGCGAGCGTGGCCTGCCGGTGGTGGAGAACTATGAGATCGGGCTGCTGCATCGGCCGGATGCGGATGATGCGGTGCGCGCGCTCGCCGCCGAGCTCTGGCGGCAGGTCCAGCGCGAGGCGAAGTAGTGTTTGGCAGGGCTGCGCCCTGCGCCTGCGGTAGTGCCGACCGCTGGCCGGCAACTTCAAAAGCAGAAGCTGGCTTTCCGTGGGTTGGCGGGGTGGGTCCGGTTGAGGGGGACGCTGCAAGTACGTCCATGTAAGCTCGGTCGCCGCGTCCATGCGGCTCACGCC
>JAFAFD010000194.1 GCA_023423675.1 Pseudomonadota bacterium
CATCATCGGCAAGGCCACCGGCCGCAAGCCCGATATTCCCGAATGGGCCATCGACGCCACGCTGGGCTTCAACAAGCTGGCCGAGCTGGTGGACGACCTGAAGGATCGTTCGATCCACTTCCGTACCCAGTGGGACATGTTCCGCTTGGTGTTCGGGCGCGACCTTCCGCCGTTCGGCGCCGAGATGATGGCTGATGGCTACGACCGCGATGGCACGCCCTACATTCGCACCCTGCAGGGCGAGCGGGTGAAGAGCCTGGAAGAGTGTGTCATCGCCGATTGGCTGTTCTACAACGGCGTGACGTACGACTACGAGCGCCGTTACGAATTTGATACCGCCACCGATACCCATCGCCAGTACCGGCCGGACTTCTATTATCCGGACGCAGCGCTGTATCACGAGCACTTTGCGCTGGATGCCAACGGCCAGCCGCCGAAGCATTTCGCCAATTACGCTGAAGGCGTGCACTGGAAGCGCCAGCAGCACGTGGCGCGCGGCACCGCGCTTGTCGAGACAACGTCGTTTGGCCTGCGCAGCGGGCATGCGCTGGAACATCTTGCGGGGAAACTCGGCGACTCCGATGTCGAGCTGGACCCGAACCCCGACCGTGAGCTGCCCAGCGAGGGCGCAAAGCCCATGCCGGATGCCGACCTGGTCGGCCTGATGCGGACCTTCATTGCCCACGCCAAGAGCAACTGCCTGACGCTGGACGATCTGGCCGCGCGTCTGCAGCAGATGCCCGAGGACCAGTTCAAGGAACGGCATCGGCGGTTCCTGGAAATCGCAGCGCCGGTCTTCCAGGCCTGGGACAATGCGCTGGCAGACGAGCGCGGCATCGACTTTGAGGACATGCTCAACATGGCCGCTGGCATCCTGGAGCAGGGGCATTACCAATCGCCCTACGACCTGGTGATGGCCGACGAATTCCAGGACGCCTCGCGCGCCCGCGCCCGCCTCTGCCGTGCGCTGGTCAGCCAGCCGGGCCGCCACCTGTTTGCAGTGGGCGATGACTGGCAGTCGATCAATCGCTTCGCCGGTGCGGATGTTTCGGTGATGACCGGTTTCCGCGAATGGATGGGCCACGCCCAGGTGCTGAAGCTGGAGCAGACCTTCCGCTGCCCGCAGGGACTATGCGATATCTCCAGCCGCTTCATCAGCCGCAATCCTTCGCAGATTGCCAAGGCGGTGCGTTCGGCTACGCCAGCCATTGGGCCGGTGCTGCAGGCCTTCCAGATGACCCGGCGCGAGGAAGTGCAGGACGGTGTGCGCCAGTACTTGGCCACGCTGCATCAGCAGTTGTTGTCCGGAGCGGTGCCGCAGGGGCGCGATGGGCGCGTTCGCGTCTTCGTGCTGGGGCGTTATCGGGCGGATCGCAATGCGCTGCCTGCGGACTGGAAGACGCTGTTTGGCAGCACGATGGACGTTGAGTTCCTGACTGCCCATCGGTCGAAGGGCCGCGAAGCGGACTACGTGATCCTGCCGGGCATGGTGAACCGCGGATTCCCCAGCCTGCGCGCGGATGACCCGGTGCTTTCACTGGCGATGCCGGATGGCGATACCTATCCACTGAGCGAAGAGCGGCGGTTGTTCTATGTGGCGCTGACGCGTGCGCGGCGAAGCGTCGCCATGTTCACCCTGCAGGGCAAGCACTCGCCCTTCCTGGATGAGCTGGTGGAGGAAGGGGTTGTGGAAGTGACCGGGATTTCAGGCGCAGCGATCAAGGAGGAGCGCTGCCCGGTGTGCAAGGTGGGCGTGTTTGTGGAGCGGAATGGGCCGCATGGGGCGTTCCGGTCTTGCTCCAGTTATCCGCTGTGCCATAACAAGCCAGACCGCTACCGGCGAGGCTGAGACGCACGGTGCGGCCTCATCGGGTCGCCGCCCTGCGTACCTCCGCGCCGACCCGCTGTTTGACCCGGTCGACATCCGGGTTACCGGGGCCGCTGTAGTCGAATGCCTGGATGACGAACACGGTCTGGTCCGCCGCGCTGATGCAGTAAGCGATCAATGAGCGACCCTCGGCGCGCGGTCCAGAGACATGTACCGTGAGCGTCTTCTGGTCCTGATCCACGCGCGTCGTGTAGCCCAGCGCCGTTGCGCCTTTGGCGATCGCTGCGCGGCAGGAGGCAAGGCTCAGCTGCTTTGCAGGAAAGCGATCGACATCGTAGCCAAGGCTGAACTCCGCCGCGGCCATCGCAGGAAGTGAGGTCAGCAGCACCGCACTGGCCAGAGCCAACGTGAGCGACTTTCTTACGGCATTCTTCATTTCATGATTCTCCGGCCATCAGGTGCGGACGAAAATCTCAACGCGCCGATTGAGCTGGCGGCCACTGGGGTTGTCTTTGCCCTCCAGTTCGTTGGGGGCAACCGGTTCGCGCTCGCCAAAGCCGCGAGCGTCCATCTGCTGAGTTGTCCCCCGTTCGCGCAACGCAGCCTGCACCGCTTGGGCACGGCGCTCCGAAAGCTGCTGGTTGTAGGCATCCTCGCCTTTGGAATCGGTATGCCCCCTAACCTCCATGCGAGAGTCTTTCACCCGCGCCAGCGCGGAGGCCAGCGTATCCAGCAGCTGTGCCGCATCCGCGCGGATCGTAGCCTTGTCAAAATCGAAGAGGACCCGATCATTCAACGTGATCAGGTAGCCGCAAGGCGCACCGGGGGGCGCAAACTTTTTCAACGGCGGGAATTTTCCAGCGGGCGGGAGTCGCGGCATGGGCGGCATTTTCACCGGGCGCGCCGGCGGACCGATGGTACCTGTACCGTCGCCGTTGTTGACAATCAGGCCTGCATCGCCATTCCAAGTCCCCGATCCGTCAGCGTTGACGCGGATCAGGCCCATGGGACCGTTCCACGTACCGCCGCCGTCGCCGGTATTGGTGATCAGGCCCTTGTCACCATTCCAGGTGCCACCGCCCTTGCCGTCGAGCTGGATCAGGCCCGCCGGGCCATTGTAGGTGCCACTGCCATCGGCCTGCACGCGGATGATTGCGCTGTCCCCGCCAACACCGGCGGCAGGGCCATTGATCGTGCCACTGCCATCCGCATTGACCTCGATCAGGCCGCCCTCGAAGTTGGCAGTGCCGCTGCCATCCGCATTGATCTTGAACAGGCCTTCCTCACTGTTGCGCGTGAGTGTTCCCTGCTCATCCATACGCGTAATGCCGGCACCGTTGATCAGACTGCCGCCGGTGTCGCAGCGCGCCGGGGACACCGTGATGCCTTCCATGGGGTCGAGAACCGACTGCAACGAAGCCTCCAGCGCCTGCTGCGCAGGTGTAACGCCAAGAATCTGCGGCACCACGATGGTCGGGATGATGGGAAACTCCGGCACCTCGCTGGCGGACTCCGCGCCCGCAGCCTCTGCTGAGGCAGCGGCTGCCTCGGCCATGCGGCTTCCCGCAGCGGGTCCGGCACTGGGGGATTGTCCGGTATCACCATTTCGATCCGGCGAGCAGCCGGCCAGCATGGCGAGTGCGATGGACAACGACAACGCGCCGGTGCCTTGCGCTTTAAATGGCATGGACATCGAGATCCCTCTTCCGTCGAGGGCATGAGTCTTGCCGGAGCGTTATCAGCGTGGCGTGAAGCGTGCGGGTGGCTGCCCGCGCAGGCCGGATCGATGGATCAAGCGTGCTTTGGCGGAGAGAGTGGGATTCGAACCCACGGAAGGTTTGACCCTTCGCCGGTTTTCAAGACCGGTGCCTTAAACCGCTCGGCCATCTCTCCGTATCGGCCCAGCCTGCTGGCCGGGCATGCATTCTCGCACGGACGGGCGATTTGCCCAAGAGCCCAGCACCACGCCCATCTGCAACTAATCCGATAGCCTCCCCATGCCGGGCTGGCTACAGTGACCAATTCCCCCTGGTCCCCACCCACATGGACAACGCCAGCCTCCTGGACATACGCCCTGGCATGCCTTCAAGCGCCCTCGCCGAGCTTCTGGGAACCCGATGGAAGGAGCCGGATGAACAAGGTCATCTGACCTGCCTGAGCAAGAACGTTTTCGTTCGACTGGACAGTGATCGAGCTGTTGGATACGTCATTTTCGCCTGTTCAATGCCCAAGACGGTGCTGGTCGAGGGCCTGCGTACGGGCATGGCCATCGACGACGCTCTCGCCAACAACCCTCGTCTCGCTGTACTGCCGGAAGCGCCCGAGGACGCATGCGAGGGATGGGCGACCTACGGCTTCGTCACGAATGACGGTATGCAGGTGGCCGCGAACGTGAACACGCGGGACAACAAGGTAAAGAGCATTCGCCTGGAGAACCCGAACGCCACCTACTGTGAGCCTGCATCGCCCATCTTCGATCCGACGTTGACCAAGGCCTTTGACATCGCGCTGGGCGCTCAGCGCGCGCTCCCTAGAGCAGGCCGGGGCAGCGAATGGGACGGAGGCTGGACGCTGGGCCTTCCGCCAGGCATCACCGCTGAACAATGGCCTTTGAGTTCCAGCAACGGGCATCCGCTGCGGCACGCCTTTACCTTGCACCTGCCGCCGGAGTACCGAACCAAGGGAAGTGAGCTGGTTGCTCTGTCCTTGTTCGTCGACGATCAGCAGGAGGAGCTCTCTTCTGTGGAAGAGATCGCGGCCTACTTCTCCAGCCCCCTTTCCATGACCCCGCCACAGGACAGCGACCTGCTTCCCTTCTGGCAGCATCGCCAGGCCAAGCATGCGCACAGCCACAGCATGGAAGACATCCTTGGCACGCAGTTCTGCGCAATCTGGCTTACACAGCAGGAGTTTGATGGCGAGCTGACCTTGCCGCCCGAGCCGAATTCAGCCCTGCTGGATGACCCGCCGGCCTGGATCGAGAAGGACTACGAGAGCTACTTCTACAACTGCTGGCTATACACCCGGAACGGAGATGCCGTCATTCCTGGCGCAGGCATTGGAAGCACGTCCGGCGAAACCGTGGCGTTGCCGATCAGCACCAGCATCCGCGCAGACGACCCCAACGTGGGCAGATCGCCGCGGGAATGGGACAGCGAGTGCGCCATCAGTGGCTACATCGAGGCATTCAGCGAGCGTGGAGAGGCACTGAACCTCAGTCGCTGGGATTCCATCGCCCACCTTGGCGGAACAATGCAGCCCCAGCAGGGCTACCCTGAATTCGGCCCCTACTATCTCGAATTCGAGGAGGGTTTTGGCGGCTTCAATTTCGGTGGCGGCAACGCGCAGCTGGATCTGCAGCAGATGAAGATCGACTGGGCGTGCGGATGAGCCTTTCGCGCTAAAGCAAAAAGCCCCGGAGCATCGCCGGGGCGTTTCGTCATTTCAGTGGTGAGGCAAAGCCCTCAGCCCGCATCCACCGCCAGCGCACCCAGCGCACTGGCCTTGATCTTCTCCTTGGCTTTCTCACAAGCACCACCGCAATCCAGGCGCGAGGCCTCCAGCTGCGGCGGCAGGTGTTCGGCCAGGAAATCGATGAACACGCGTACCGCCGGCAGCAGGCCGCGGCGCGAGGCGAACACGGCGTGGCACACGCCCTGCGGCAGCGACCAGTCTGGCAGCACCACTTCCAGTTCGCCATTGCGCACGGCTTCGGCGCAGACGGTTTCCGGCAGCATGGTGATGCCGAAACCGTCCTTCACCATGCTCTGCAGCAGCGGGAAGTCGAAGCCGGCCACGCGCGGCTGCAGGTCCACCCGGCGCACTTCGCCTTCCGGGCCATGCAGTTCCCAGCGCTGGCGCGCTTCGTCTTCGCTGATGCTGAGGGTGACGTGCTGGGTCAGCTCTTCCGGGTCCTTCGGGCGGCCGGCGCGGTCCAGGTACTTCGGGCTGGCCACCAGCAGTTCCTGCACCTGGCCGAAGCTGCGCATCACCAGGCTGCCGTCGTCATCCAGGCGCGAACGCACGCGCAGGGCCACGTCGTAGCCTTCATTGATGATGTCCACGCGGCGGTTGCTGATGTTCAGCTGCAGGCGGACCTTGGGGTACTGCTCGAGGAACCTGGGCAGCAGCTTGGGCAGCTGCATCTGCGCCAGCGACACGGGCACGCTGGCACGCACGACGCCGCGCGGCTCGGCGCTGAGGCGGTCGACCACCTCGCGCGCGGCCTGGGCCTCGGCCAGCATGGTCTGTGCGTGGCGGTGCACGCTGGTGCCGACGTCGGTAACGGCGAAGCGGCGCGTGGAACGCTGCAGCAGACGCACGCCCAGGTCGGTCTCAAGCTGACTGATACGGCGGCTCAGGCGCGATTTGGGGATGCCCAGGGCGCGTTCGGCGGCCGCGAAACCGCCGTGGTCGACGACCATGGCGAAGTAGTACAGGTCATTCAGGTCATGCATACCCGAGTTCCATA
>JAFAFD010000198.1 GCA_023423675.1 Pseudomonadota bacterium
GCGCAGCCGAGCGCAGGCTCGGCTCTACAGCTTGGGCGGGGCTCCAGCCAGGCATGGCCTGGCTCTACCGGGGTTGTGCTTGAAGAGATTTCTGCCCGGACGACCGCCAGAAGCCGTGCACCAGCGCGGCCAGCAGCATGCCCACGGCCCACGCCAGCAGCACGCTGCCGCCGCCGTCCAGCGCGTCCATAACTTTCAGGGCAGCCACGACTGCGAGCATGGCTGCCACCAGCATCGCGGTCACTTCAAGCCCACGTGCGCGGGTCACGCGCAGGGCCAGCAGCATGAGCGGCAGCGCTACCACGCTGGCGCCCAGGCCAAACACCACCAGTGCATCCCACAGATGGACGTTGGCCGTGCGCGGCATGGCAATGGCGGCGGTACGCGCCAGCCACGGGAAAGTCACTGCAGCGATCAGGGCACCGGTGACCACACCACCGCCCAGCGAAACCAGCAGACGTCGCATCATTCAACCCATCCTTGTCGTGGTGCCGGCCGCTGGCCGGCAGTTGAATATGCCATCCACCTGCAGCTGCCGGCCAGAGGCCGGCACTACCGCTTCAACCGCTGGTCGCGCGCCTGCTGGTCGGCCACGGCCTTGTCCAGCTCGGCCTGCAGCGCCGGCTGCTGCACCGGTGCATCCAGCACGAAGACCTTCACGCCGTGCGCCGGCACCTCTACCTTCAGCGAGCGCTTCACCTTCAGCTCGCCGCCGCCCAGCGCGTCGCGCCAGGTGCCGGGCTGCAGGTAGCGATCCACTTCGATGCTGCGCGCGGCATCGCCCTTGTTCAGCAGCACCAGTGCGGTCTGCGCCACGTCGCCGTGCTGCAGCACGCGGAAGAACACCGCTTCGTCGCCCTGCAGGCGCTCGTTCACCTGCAGGCCGCGCTGCAGGGCCGGGGTGGCCTCGCGCAGCTTGGCGATGCGCTGCAGCGGCGCGAAGATCGGGCTCAGCGGCGCGTCATCCACGCGCTGCTGGCCGAAGTAGGCACGGTTGCCGGCATGTTCGGCGCGGCCGCGCATGAAGCCGGTTTCCGAACCGTAATAGACCACCGGGATGCCGCGCGCGGTGAACAGCCAGTTGTGCGCGTCGATGAAGCCGGTGTCGCTGGCCTGCAGTCGCGGCATGTCGTGGTTGTCGTAGAAGCTCATCAGCTCGTACGGGTTGGCGTACGGACCACCGGTCAGGTGCAGCGGCTCGGCCAGGGTTTCAAAGCCCTTACCGGTGGTGCCGAAGGTCTGCTCCAGTGCGCCACGCAGCGGGAAGTCGAGCACGCTGACGTTGGCGTTGGCCGGCCAGGTGTGTTCGGCGATGCTTGCCGCGTTGTAGTCGAACGCTTCGCCAAACATGAACATGCCCGGATGCGCGGCACGGATGCGATTGACGAACTCGTGCCACCACGGGTGCGGCAGCCAGCCGATGGTGTCGATGCGCAGCGCGTCCACGCCCTGCGCGGTCCACTGCAGGTAGGCGCCGACCAGGTAGTCCATCACCGCCGGGTTGTCCTGGTTGAAGTCGGACAGCTCGGCCAGGTTGCCATCAAAGATCGAACCGTCCTTGCTGTCGACCGGACCGATGTTGTTGTAGAACGCGTGCAGCGGATTGTGCTTCGGGTCCAGCTTCTGCGGCGGCAGGTTCTGGTGGTCGGCAATCAGCGTGCCGTCCTTGTCGAAGATCTGGCCGAACTGCGGCTGCCGCTTCGGCATGGTCCATGCCGGCGAACCATGGTTGCCGACGATGTCCAGCACCACCTTCAGGCCGGCATCGTGCAGGCCCTTGTTGAGGCCGGCGAAATCCAGATCCTTGCTCGGCAGGTGCTCGTCGAGCTTGTAGAAGTTGATGCCCCAGTAGCCGTGGTAGCCGGTCTTGCCGCGGTCGGTCAGCGTGCTGGTGCAGCTGATCGGCTTGCTGCCGGTGAAGGCCTCGTCCGGGTTGTCGACGATGGGGGTGATCCACACCGCGCCGAAGCCAAGGTTGCGGATGTACTGCGCGTTGTCGAGCACGCCGCGGAAGTCGCCGCCGAGGTAGCCGATATTGCCGTCGACCTTGTCCGGGCACGGCACCGGGATATCGAAGGTGCGGTGCTTGCCACCCTGGTCGCGGTGGTCGTTGGAGGTATCACCGTTGACGAAGCGATCGGTGACCACGAAGTACACCGCATCGCTGGCGAACGGCTCGGTGGTGCCGACGTAGTCCGGGCGCGGCGCGGCCACGGCCTGGCCGGCGAACAGGGCAAGGGAAACAGCAACAGCCAACACACCACGCATCACACCACCTCCGGACGGGACGGAACCCGCAGCACGCACAGGCCGGCGACGAGCAGGCTGCAGCCGCCCAGCACCAGCACGTGGATCGGCTGGTCACCCAGCCACGCACGCAGGGCAAAGCCCAGCGCACTGGCCGCGACCAGCTGCGGGATCACGATGAAGAAATTGAAGATGCCCATGTACACGCCCATCTTCGCCGCCGGCACGC
Organism: Pseudomonadota bacterium; assembly: GCA_023423675.1. Taxonomy (GTDB): domain Bacteria; phylum Pseudomonadota; class Gammaproteobacteria; order Xanthomonadales; family Xanthomonadaceae; genus Stenotrophomonas. The sequence continues at coordinate 2,477 of JAFAFD010000198.1, forward strand.
TGTCCGACAGCAGGGCATACGGCAGGGACAGGATCGAGGCCCAGGCGAAGCCGACGCCGACCATCGACAGCAGCAGCCAGCGCGGATCATCGATGAACATCATCGAGATCAGCCCTGCCCCGCCCAGCCACAGGTTGACCAGGTGGCTCCAGCGCAGGCCCAGCGCGCGCACCATCGGCGGGATCAGCAGCGCGGCCAGCGCGGCGAAACCGTTGTAGGCACCGAACAGCACGCCCACCCAGTTGGCACCTTCGTTGTAGGCGGCCGACTGCGGATCGGTGGAACCGAAGTGGGTGCCGGCCACCGCAGCGGTGGTGAAGATCCACATTGCAAACAGCGCGAACCACGAGAAGAACTGCACCCAGGCCAGGCGCCGCATGGTCATCGGCATCGCCCGCAGGTCGCCGACGATGGCGGCCAGCATGTGCGTGCCGGGCAGCGCACGGGCCAGTGCCAGCAGCAGGCCGTAGCCCGCGCACAGGCCGGCCAGCACGTACAGCATCTTGTCGCCCTGCCGCCAGGCGATCAGCGCCGCCAGCAGCACGCCCAGGCCCAGCCACAGCGCCACCTGCCCCCAGGGCGCGGGCCCGGTGATGGTGGCACCGGCATGGTGCGCCGGCGGTTCGGCATCGTCGAAGGAGGCCAGTTCAGTGGGCGAATACTCGCGCGTGCTGAACACCGTCCAGCTGATCGCGGCCAGCAGCACCACCGCACCGAAGTAGAACGCGTAGCGCACCGAATCGGGCACTTCGCCCGGTGCCGCCGTGTTGCTGACCCCGAAGTGGGTGAGGATGAAGGGCAGGAAGCTGGCGACGATGGCGCCGACGCCGATGAAGAAACTCTGCATCGCATAGCCTGTGGGCCGCTGGCGGGGCGCCAGCTGGTCACCGACGAAGGCGCGGAACGGTTCCATCGACACGTTGATGGAGGCGTCCAGCACCCACAGCGTGCCGGCGGCGATCCACAGCGTGGGCGAGTTTGGCATCGCCATCAGGGCCAGCGTGGTCAGCACCGCACCGACCATAAAGAACGGGCGGCGTCGGCCCCAGCGCGTCCACGTGCGGTCGGACAGGTAGCCCACCACCGGCTGCACCAGCAGGCCGGTCAACGGCGCGGCGATCCACAGCCCTGGCACCGCGTCCTGCGATGCACCCAGCGTTTCGAAGATGCGGCTGGCGTTGGCGTTCTGCAGGGCAAACCCGAACTGGATGCCGAGGAAGCCGAAACACATGTTCCAGATCTGCCAGAACGACAGCTGCGGCTTGGCGGGACGGCTCATCGTGCGCCCTCGACGGCCGCGACCGGTGCCACCTTCAGCGCCTGCACCTGGGCCTGGTTGAGCACTCCCTCGCGCCCGCCCTTGCCGCCGGTGTAATGCGCGAAGTGCTGCAGTGCGCTCATGTTGAAGCCTTCCTCAAGCGTGACCGTACAACGGCCCTTGGGCACGGCGAAGCTGACCGCCGTGGATTCCTGCGCGGCCACACTGTGCGGCAGGGTGACGGTCTGACGCTGCGCCGGCTGGCCCGCGCACTGCAGGTTCAACTGCTTCACGGCCGCGGTCACGCCGGTGTTGATGGGCCCGTTCGGGTTGTTGTACTGCAGGCGCAGGCGCACATGGCCGGCCTTGGCCGTGGTGAAGCGCCACTGGCGGTCACCGCGCAGCACCTGCTGCGGGCCCACGCACAGCATCGGGCTGTGCAGCGACTCCAGCGCGCCCTCGCGACGGGTCAGGCTCAGGCAATGCTGCAGGCCATCGTCGCCCACGCGCGCCACGCCCTTGGCTGGCTGCACGGCCTTGCCGTCCTGCCACAGCACTTGGTCGGCGGCCACGGCCACGGTCCAGCCCTTGCCACTGCGTTTGGCCTGCGGCGCCGCCGGCGTGGCCGGTGCACGTGCATTGGCATCGGCGCTGGCCATTGCAGCGCGCGGCGCGGCAGCGGCCGGCACCAGCTGCACGGTGGTGGTCGTACCGCGCGCCTTGACCTTGCCGGCCACCAGCAGGCCGTCGCCCAGCTGCTTCGGCCGCTCCAGCACGTAGCGCTTGCCGTTGGCGTCCAGGCTGATGCGGCGCTGCTTTCCGAACAGGTCCGGCACCAGGCTGGCCGGCAGCTTGGGCTGCACGCTGCCATCGTCCTGCAGGCCGAACACGCCTTCGCTGACCATGGCCAGGTAACCGGCCACCGACCACAACTGACGCTCGGAATTGACCACCGGGCCACTGAGCGCGCCTTCGTCCACGTGCACGGCCTGGGTGACCAGTTCGTAGTTTTCCATGTTGGAACCGGCCAGCGCCGCGCCCTGCATCAGCGAACGGATCTCGGCGGCGATGCGCGGGGCATCATCGAGCTTGCGCGCAGCGCGCAGCGAATAGGCGCTGACGAACGGCCAGATGGCGCGGTTGTGGTAGATCGGCTGCTGCGCTTCCTGCGGCCACACCACCGGGCTGCCGGCCGGCCCCATCGGATAGGCGGCCAGCGCACGCTGCGCGCGTTCGGCGGGCAGCACGTCGGCGAGGATGCCCAGCGACAGGCCCAGCAGGTCGACCTTGGCGTAGGGCACCGGGTGCGCCGCTTCGCCGATGTAGCTCATGTACTGGCCCATGTCCTGCCGCCAGAAGCGTGCATCGATCTGCAGCGCCAGCGCATCGGCCCAGGCCTTGTACTGCTCGCTGCGCTCGTCGCCCAGCTGCGCGGCCATCTGCTGGCCCAGGCGCAGGGCCTGGTAGTGCAGCACGTTGGTGGACAGCGCGTAGGAATCACCGATGAAGCGCACGTTCTCGCGCGTCCAGTCCGGGTAGGTCTGCTCGCGCCAGTCCAGGAACGAGGTCTCGCCGCGGTACAGGCCCATCTGCGCGTCGAACACCATTGCCCGGTCCTGCGCGAGGGTGCCCTGCAGCGCCTGCCAGACCTGGTCGGCGAAGGTCGGATCATCCAGCAGGTGGCGCGCGGCCAGGAACCACACCACGCGGTCGCTGCTGATCGGCCAGCTGCCACCGGAGCCGGTGTCCTGGGCCACGAACAGGCCGGCGGTATGGCCATCGCGCGCGGCCGACAGTTTGAACTGCAGCGACTGCCGGGTGCGCTGCGGATCCAGCTTCGCCAGCGCCAGATCGGCGGCGAAGCTGAGATCGCGGGTCCACACATAGGGCCAGCGCGCGCCGGTCTGGAAGCACTCGCACGGCACCGCGCGGCCTTCGTCGAAGGACGGATCGCGGATCGCATCGACGCGGTCCTGCTCCATTTCCTGCTGGGCCAGTGCGAACAGCGCATCGAACATCACGCTGGCGGTCTGGCTGCGCATCGGCGCGGCGGCGATCTGCACGTCGCCCTTGGGCGCATGCAGCACAAAGCTGCCCTTGGCAGCGGCTTCGGCACGCGCATGGCGGCCGTTGAATTCCAGGTCGGCCGCGTGCGCGGTCGTTCCCAGCGCTGCCCCGAGGGCAGCCGTCAGGCAAATGATCTTCAGCATCGAAGCGGCAGACCGGCTTGCGCCCGTCGACCTCCCTCCCTCTCTGCACCGTTGTGGGTCCGCGCCACCATGACGGTGCGCGGGCGCGGCGCCTCCCTCAAGGTGCCTTGGCCCCATGGTAGACGCGGCGCTGCGGCCTGCGGCCAGTTGCATACGTATTCATCGCCGTTGCGTGAAGACCGGCCGCCGCGCTGGCTTATGGTCCGGGTCTGCCAATGGCGCCTTGGGAGGGCAAATGCCGGCTTCATCTGCTGCACTACGCGCGGTGTTCGCGCATCTGTTCGGGCTGGCCCTGCTGGGCCTGGCCCCCCTGGCCCAGGCCGCGCCACAGGTCGCCAGCGTTGAATCACCGGGCAAGGTGCTCACGGTCAGCCTGGTGCTGGACGGTGGCACCGCGCGCTACCGCGTCGAACGCTTCGGCGAACCCGTGGTGGCCGATTCCAAGCTCGGCTTCGAACTGCGCGACGGCCGCCTCGACCGCGATTTCGCCCTGCTCGGCCAGCAGCAGCGCAGCGTTGATGACACCTGGGAACAGCCCTGGGGCGAGCGCCGGGTCACCCGCAACCACTTCAACGAACTGACCGTGCAGCTGGCCGAGACCACCGGCAGCAAGCGCCGCCTGGACGTGGTGTTCCGCGTGTACGACGACGGACTGGGCTTCCGCTATGTGTTCCCCGAGCAGCCCAACCTGCGCGAGGCGATCATCGATGACGAGCTGACCGAGTTCGCCATCGCGCCCGACTCGACCGCCTGGTGGATTCCGGCCGGCGAACCGATCCACTACGAATATCTGTACCAGCGCACGCCGCTGCGCGAAGTACCGCTGGTGCACACGCCGATGACCCTGCGCAGCCACGACGGCCTGCACGTGGCCATCCACGAGGCCGCGCTGGTGGACTACGCCGGCATGTGGCTGCGCCGCACCGAGGGCCAGCGCCTGCGCGCGCAGCTTTCGCCCTCGGCCGAAGGCTGGAAGGTACGCCGCGCCCTGCCCTTCGCCACGCCGTGGCGCACCCTGCAGATCGCCGACCGTGCCGGTGGCCTGGTCGAGTCGGACCTGATCCTCAACCTCAACGAGCCCAACGCGCTGGGCGACGTGAGCTGGGTGAAGCCGGCCAAGTACCTGGGCGTGTGGTGGTCGATGCACCTGGACAACGAAAGCTGGGCGACCGGCCCGAAGCATGCCGCCACCACCGCCAAGACGAAGAAGGTGATCGACTTCGCCGCTGCCCACGGCTTCCGCGGCGTGCTGGTGGAAGGCTGGAATCCCGGCTGGGACGGCATGTGGGTGGGCAACGGCTACGACTTCGATTTCACCCGCGCCACGCCCGATTTCGATGTCGAGGCGCTGTCCGTCTACGGCCTGAAGAAGGGCGTGCACCTGATCGGCCACCACGAAACCGGCTGCGCCATCGAGCACTACGAGGACCAGCTGGGCGCCGCGCTGGACCTGTATGCGCGGTTGGGCATTGACCAGTTCAAGACCGGCTACGTCTGCGATGACGGCCAGATCGACCGCCGCAATCCGGCCGGCGGCCCGCTGTGGCGCGAGTGGCACGACGGCCAGTTCATGGCCCGCCATCATCTGAAGGTGGTGCAGGAAGCCGCACAGCGGCACCTGTCGGTGAACCCGCACGAGCCGATCAAGGACACCGGCCTGCGCCGCACCTACCCGAACTGGATCTCGCGCGAAGGCGCGCGCGGCATGGAATACAACGCCTGGGGTCAGCCGCCGAACCCGCCCGAACACGAGGTCAACCTGGTGTTCACCCGCATGCTGTCCGGCCCGTTCGATTACACGCCCGGCATCCTCAGCCTGAAGGGCCGCCACGGCCAGGCCATTCCCAGCACGCTGGCCCGCCAGCTGGCGCTGTACGTGGTGCTGTACAGCCCGATCCAGATGGCCGCCGACCTGCCCGAGCATTACCTGCAGCACCGCGAAGCGTTCCGGTTCATCGAGGATGTGGCGGTGGACTGGGAACAGAGCCGCGTGCTCGATGGCGAAGTGGGCGACTACGTGACCAACGTGCGACGCGACCGCAACAGCCGCGACTGGTTCCTGGGCAGCATCACCGATGAACACGGTCGCGTACTGCCGGTGTCGCTGGGCTTCCTGGAACCGGGCGTGCGCTATCGCGCCGAGATCTACCGCGATGGCGAAGGCGCGGATTTCCGCAGCAATCCGTTCGCGTTCAAGCGCGAGACGCGCGAGGTGACCAGCGCCGATGCACTGACCCTGGTGCTGGCGCCGGGCGGTGGCCAGGCGATCCGGTTCACCCCGCTCTGAATCGCCGGCCGATGGAAACGCAGCCGAGCAATGGCTAGGCTCTAAACGGTAGCGGCCC
>JAFAFD010000252.1 GCA_023423675.1 Pseudomonadota bacterium
CAAGGGCGGCGCCGGTAACGCTTATTCGCCGATGTGCTGCTTCAGCCAGGCATTGACGGTGTCATGCCACAGGATGCTGTTGTTCGGCTTCAGCACCCAGTGGTTCTCGTCCGGGAAGTACAGGAACTTCGATTCGATGCCCTGGCGCTGGGCGGCGGTGAACGCGGCCAGGCCCTGCTCGACCGGAATGCGGAAGTCCTGCTGGCCGTGGATGACCAGGATCGGCTTCTTCCAGTCAGCCACGTGGTTGACCGGGTTGAACTTCTCGAAGTTGGCGGCCTTCTCGTACGGCGTACCGCCCTGCTCCCACTCGGTGAACCACAGCTCTTCGGTGGCGTAACCCATCATGCGTTGGTCGAACACGCCGTCATGGTTGACCAGGCACTTGAACGGGCTGTTCCAGTTGCCGGCGATCCAGTTGACCATGAAGCCGCCGTAGCTTGCGCCCAGGGCGCAGGCCTTGTCGCCGTTGAGGAAGGAATACTTCTTCAGCGCCGCGCTCCAGCCCTTCTGCAGGTCTTCCAGCGGGCGGTCGCCCCAGTGCTGGCTGATCGCATCGGTGAAGGCCTGGCCGTAGCCGGTGGAACCGTGGAAGTCGATCATGACCACGGCATAGCCCTGGCCGGTGTAGGTCTGCGGGTTCCAGCGGTAGCTCCAGCCGTTGCCGAAGCTGCCCTGCGGGCCGCCGTGGATCAGGAACGCGACCGGGTAGGACTTGCCTTCCTGGTAGTTGTGCGGCTTGACCACGTAGCCGTGCACGGTGTCGTTGTTCCAGCCCTTGAACTCGAACTGCTCGAAATCACCGAAGTTGACGTCCTTCAGCACTTCGCCGGCGGCCGGGGTCAGCGCGCGCAGCTCGCCGATCGGCTGGCCAGCGGCCGGCAGCATGCCGACCAGCACCTGGTCGTTGCTCTTCAGGCTGTTGCGGGTGATGGCCACGCTGTTGCCGGCCACGCTGACCGAGGACACGGTGCCATCGCCGATGACCTTGGTGGCCTTGCCGCTGGCCACGTCGATCTGGAACAGCGGGTGCTCGCCGAGGTCGTCGGTGGTGGTGTAGATGCTGGCGCCATCGGCGGACAGGTTGATCTCACCGGCCGAACGATCCCACTGCGGGGCGATCTCGCGGGCCTTGCCGCTGGCCAGGTCCATCGCCATCAGGCCGAAGCGGTCGGCTTCGAAGCCCGGGCGCTTCATGGCGCGGTAGAACAGGGTCTTGCCGTCGGCGCTGAACACCGGGCCGGCATCCCAGGCCGGGTTGGCAGCGGTCAGGTTGACCGGCGCCTGCTTGCCGGCGGCATCGAAGCGGTACAGATCGAAGTTGGTCGACCACGGTTCCTGCTTGCCGGCCACGCGGATGCTGGCAACCACGCTGGCACCGTCCGGCGACCAGGTGAAATCGTCATTGCCACCGAACGGCTTGGACGGTGCGTCGCCATCAATGGTCGCGCTCAGCGCCGAGGCGCCCTTCACCGGGCCGGCCTTGGCCGCCGGCAGCGGGGCCACGAACAGGGTGTTGCGGCGGCCGTCGTTCCAGGTGTCCCAATGGCGCACGAACAGCGAATCGAAGACCTTGCCGCTGGCCTTGGCGTCGGCCACGTCCTTGAGCTTCTTCTCGGTGCAGGTCAGGTCCGAGGCACAGGCCTGGAAGACGCCGGCGCTGAACAGCACGCGGTCGTCCTGCGGCGAGACGTGGTAGCTGTCCACGTCCACCGGGAAATCGGTCAGCTGGCGCGGGGTGCCGCCGTTGAGGGCCTGCGCGTACAGCTGCTGGCTGCCGTTCTTGGCGCTGAGGAAGTACACGGTCTGGCCGTCGGCCGACAGCGAGGCCGAATTGACGTTCCAGCCGGCCGGGGTGATCTGCTTCGGCGGCGCCGCGTCGCGGGTGCGCAGGTTGCGCGCGAACAGCGCGGTGCTGGACTTGAGGTTGGCATCGGTGCTGCGCTTGGCGAACACCACGGTGCCGCCATCAGCGGTCAGGACCGGGGCGGAGACGCGATCCATGGCCACCATGTCGCGGACTTCCAGGCCACGGGCAGCGGCGACGCTGGGCAACGCGGCCAGCAGGCTCAGTGGCAGCAGGGCATGACGCAGTTTCATCGGGATCTCCGCAGGACGGCAAAAAACCGATGGTAGGCCCGTGCGGGCAGGGCTGCCAAGGCCATCGGTCATGGCCGCCCGCGGGGGTGGATGCCTTCGCCAGAAGAAGCAAACCCCGCCGTGGCGGGGTTTGCGGGTGCTGCGTCGGGGTCGGATCCGATTCCGCAGGAATCGGCTCTGACCCCTGCCCAGCGTCCGGCGGCGATCCGGGGTCAGAGCCCTTCCCGTCGGGAAGGGATCCGACCCCTTGGCATTACGCCATGGCGCGCTTGCCGGTGCGGTAGATCAGCCAGCCCACCAGGAACAGCACGGCCAGGCCGAACCACTGCGCGGCCGGCAGGTGGAACGGCAGGGCCAGCACGTCGGCGCGGCTGCTGACCACGATCGGCACGGCGATGGCGATACCCATCAGCGCCTCGCCGGTGATCAGGCCAGCGGCGAACAGCACGCCCGGCTTGTGCACGCGGTCGCGGCCTTCTTCGTCATCGCCACGCACCTTGTGGAAGCGCTCGACCAGGTAGGCGATCAGGCCGCCCAGGAAGATCGGCACCATCAGTTCCAGCGGCAGGTAGATGCCGATGGCGGCAGCCAGCACCGGCACGCGGAAGCGCGAGTTGCGCGACTTCAGCCAGCTGTCGAAGGCGATGATGAGCGCACCGACCACGGCACCGATGCCGATGAAGGTCCACGGCAGCTCGCCACCGAACAGGCCCTTGGCCACCGAGGCCATCAGGTTCGCCTGCGGGGCGGCCAGCGCGTTCGGGTGCAGCTCGGACTTCACGCCGATGCCGTAGGCGGTGGCCAGCAGGTTCAGCACCGGGGCCATGATCAGCGCGCACGAGAACGCGCCGATGCCCAGCATCAGCTGCTGCTTCCACGGGGTGGCACCGACGATGTAGCCGGCCTTGAGGTCCTGCAGGTTGTCACCGCCCACCGCGGCGGCGCAGCAGACCACCGCGCCGATCATGATGGCGGCCACCGCGCCCAGCGGCGCACCGCCGGCACCGACCGGCTTCAGGCCATCGGCGCCCAGCAGCACGACCAGCACGGCCGAGGCGAACAGGATGGTGGAGATGGTGATGCCCGAGACCGGGTTGTTGGACGAACCGATCAGGCCGGCCAGATAGGCCGACACCGACACGAACAGGAAACCGGCGACGATCATGATGATGGTCATCGGAATGGACACGTGCCACTGGCCGACGATGGCCTGGTACAGGGCCAGCAGCGGCAGCACGAAGGCCACCAGGGCGACCAGCATCCACTTCATCGGCAGGTCGCGTTCGGTATGGGCCAGCACCGGGCCGCCACTCTTGCGCGCGGCGGCGAAGCCGCTCTTGACGCCGTTCAGCAGCGACTTGCGCAGCGA
>JAFAFD010000256.1 GCA_023423675.1 Pseudomonadota bacterium
CGGGCCTGCCGTCGGCACGGGTGCGGCTGGCACAGCGCTGGCTGGCCATCGGCAGTGAGCGGTTGGGCCGCGGCGACGTGGACTTCGCCGCAGCCGCCGTCGACCAGGTGCGCCAGCTGCAGCCGGATCTGCCGGAGCTGGCCGCGTTCGAGCAGCGCCTGCGGCAGGTGGGCGCGGAGTCTTGGCGTCGCTGAGCCTGCGCCATGGGAGAGGAGTCGGGTATAGTCCAGCGGCTCCAACTTTCCCCGCCTGGCCATGTCCCGCGTAGCGACCGCCTCCGATCCCGATGCATCCCGCGTCTGCGCAGTGATCGTCACCTATGGACCGGACCCGGTTCTGATGCAGCGGGTGGTCGACAGCGTCCTGCAGCAGGTGGGGCACCTGGTGGTGTTCGACAATGGCAGTGCCAATGTCGACGTCGCGGCGATGGTGGGCGATAGAGCGGGTGTCAGCCTGGTGGCATCCCCGCGCAACGTGGGGCTGGGCTGCGCGTTGAACCGCGCGTATGAAAAGGCGGACGCGCTGGGATTCGACCATGTCCTGCTGATGGACCAGGACAGTGTCCTCGCCCCGGGCATGGTCGATGTGCTGTGGACGGCCCTGGTCGAGCTCGCGCGGACCGGGCCGGTGGCCGCCGTCGGCCCCCAGTTCCGCGATTCCCGCAGCGGCGTGCTGGCGCCGTTCGTCCGCTTTGGTTTCCCGTTCAACCATAAACTGCGGGGTGGACCGGGCCAGCGCGTGTCGTGTGACTTCCTGATCACCTCCGGCTCTCTGGTGCCGATGAAGGCGCTGCAGGAGATCGGCCCGATGGACGAGGGACTGTTCATCGACAACCTGGACATGGACTGGTGTTTCCGTGCCAAGCATGCCGGCTACGCGCTGTATGGAATCTGCGATGCGCAGATGAGCCACAGCATCGGCGAGGAACTGCTGCCGTCGCGGGCGAAGCCGGACGGGGTGATCGTGCACAAGCCCTTCCGCTTGTACTTCATCATGCGTAACCGGGTGCTGCTGTATGTCCGCGCCTACACCCCTCGCGTGTGGATCGCCCAGGACATTCCCCGCCTGCTGCTGAAACTGGTGGGCAATGGCCTGTTGCTGGCTCCGCGTCGGGTTCGACTGCGGTTCATGTTGAAGGGGTTGTGGGACGGCATGCGGGGCGTGACCGGCGGTCTGCCGCCGGGTAGTCGCTGAACAGGTGGAAATCCGGGCCTTTCCTGCGGGAAGGGCTGGGGTAGACTCGCCTGACCCTACATTCTCGCATTCCCGTGCCCCGACGCTACGATTCCGACGACATCGACGATTTCGACGACGACGACCAGCAGGACTCCGGTCCCCTGTGGCGCCGCCGGTTGATCACCTGGACCATGGCGGCAGTCGCGTTGGGACTGGGTTTCCTCATTCCCTATACGCTGTACCTGAACCAACAGGTCACCCAGCGTTTTGGCGAACTGCGCTGGCAGATTCCGACACGTGTCTACGCGCGCCCGCTTGTGCTGGTGCCTGGCAAGGCCATGGACGCGGCCACGCTGAAGACCGAACTGGCCGCCTCGGCCTACCGCGATGATGGCCAGGGCAAGGACCCGGCCACCTATGCGGTGCAGGGCGGGCGCTTCACCATCTCCAGCCGCGGCTACAACGATGTCGATGGCCACGTCGCTGCCAAGCGCGTGGAACTGTCGCTGTCCGGCGGCAGCATCGCGTCGCTGCGTGACCCCGATTCGCGCAAGGCACTGAAGGCCGCCCGCCTGGATCCGGCGCGCATCGCCACGCTGTACGGGCAGAAGCAGGAAGAGCGCCGCCTGATCCGCATGAACGAAGCGCCGGACCTGCTGGTGACCGGCCTGCAGGCGGTGGAGGACAAGGACTTCAACCGCCACCACGGCATCGACCTGTCCGGCATCGCGCGTGCGGTGTGGGTGACCATCCGTTCCGGTGGCCAGAGCCGCCAGGGCGCGTCCACGCTGACCCAGCAGCTGGCCCGCAGCGGCCTGCTCGGCATCGGCAAGGAACAGACCCTCACCCGCAAGTTCAATGAAGTGCTGTACGCGCTGATCATGGAAGCGCGCTACGACAAGCGCACCATTTTCGAGGCCTACCTCAACCAGGTGTACCTGGGCCAGCGCGGCAGCCAGGCGATCCACGGCATGTCTTCCGGCGCCGAGTTCTGGTTCGGTCGCGACCTCTCCTCGCTGGATACCGAGCACATCGCGCTGCTGATCGGCCTGGTCAAGGGCCCGTCCTACTACGACCCGCGTCGCAACCCGGAGCGCGCGACCGACCGCCGCAACTTCGTGCTGGGCAAGCTGCACGAAGCAACGCTGATCGACGACGCCGAGTACCAGCGTGCGCTGAAGGCGCCGCTGGGCGTGCCCAAGAGCCCGGGCCTGGTGGCGGCCAACCGCTTCCCCGCCTATGTCGACCTGGTGCGTCGCCAGCTCGGCCACGACTACCCCGAATCGGCCCTGCAGGGCGCCGGCCTGAGCGTGATGAGCGGCATGTCGCCGTCCGCGCAGGCCTACGCCGAAGGCGCGGTCACCCGCACCATCAAGTCGCTGGAGAGCAAGCGTCGCCCTGAGCTGCAGGCGGGCATGGTGATGACCGACGTGCACAACGGCGACGTGGTGGCGGTGATCGGCAGCCGCGAAGTGTCCGAGGTTGGCTTCAACCGCGCCATCGAGGCACAGCGACCGGTCGGTTCGCTGCTGAAGCCGTTCGTTTACCTGCTGGCCCTGGCCCAGCCGGACCGTTATTCGCTGGCCAGCTGGGTGGATGATTCACCGGTGACGGTGCAGCTCGGCCGTGGCCGCAACTGGAGCCCCGGCAACGCGGACAACCGCAGCCACGGCACGGTCCGGCTGATCGACGCGCTGGCCCATTCCTACAACCAGGCCACCGTGCGCGTGGGCATGCAGGTCGGCCCGGAACGGGTGACCCAGCTGATCCACGTGCTGGCGGGCATCAAGGCCGAGGCGAACCCGGCGGTGATCCTCGGCTCGACCGACCAGAGCCCTTACGCCATGGCCCAGCTGTACCAGTTCCTGGCCTCCGGTGGCGAGATCCAGCCGCTGCATGCGGTGCGTGGCGTGCTCGATCCGCAGGGCAAGCTGCTCAAGCGCTACGACAAGACCCCGGCCCCGGCCCAGGAAGGCGATTCGATTGCCGCCAACCTGATCAGCATCGGCCTGCAGCAGGTGGTCGCCAGCGGCACCGCGCAGCGCCTGAACGCCGATGGCCTGGGCCGCCTGCAGCCGGCCGGCAAGACCGGTACCACCAACGATGGCCGCGACAGCTGGTATGCCGGTTACACCGGCGACCACCTGGCGGTGATCTGGATGGGCAACGACCAGAACGAACAGGCTGGCCTGTACGGCGCCACCGGTGCGATGCGGGTGTGGTCGGGCATCTTCCAGCGCCTGCCGAGTGCGCCGCTGAAGGTCAGCAACAAGGGCCTGGACTGGCAGTCGGTGGCCGCCTCCGGTACCAACAGCACCGATGAAGGCTGCCCGGACGCCCGTCGCTTCCCGTTCGTGGTCGGCTACGCGCCGGCCTACGCCCCCTGCGCTCCGGCCGCGTTGCCGGACGAGCAGGGCGGTGAAAGCGAAGGCGGTGGCTGGCGCAGCTGGTTCGGCCTGGACCGCAAGCAGGAACCGCCTGCCGCCGAACCTGCCGCAGCGCCCGCTGCCGCCACTCCTCCTCCCAGCCGGTGATGCCGATGACCTTTCGATCCCTGTATCCGCTGCTGGCCGTGACCGGCCTGAGCCTGGCCCTGGCCGCCTGCGTGAGCAGCCCGCCGCCGGCAGCCAAGCCGGTGGACACCACCACGCCGGCCCAGCGCCTGGCCAACGTGGAAGCCGCCGCTGGCCCGGACGACAAGGAACTGTCGGTGCAGCCGCTGCGTGATTCGCAGGTGGAAGACCTGCGCCAGACCGCGCTGGCCCAGCGCCAGGGCAATGACCTGGCCGCGGCCGCTGGCAGCCTGGACCAGGCGCTGCAGATCGTGGCGGGCGACCCGGCGGTTCTGCAGGAACGCGCGGAGATCGCGCTGCTGCAGGGCCAGTGGGCCGAGGCGGAGACGTTCGCGCGCAAGGCGGTGGATCTGGGTTCGAAGACGGGGCCGCTGTGCCGCCGGCACTGGGCGACGATCGAGCAGTCGCGCCTGGCGCGGGGCGAGAAGGAGAATGCGGTGTCGGCGCATGCGCAGATTGAAGGGTGCACGGTGCCGGGGATCAAGCGGTACTGAGTTTCCAGCCAACGGCGCAGCCCCTCGTGGCTGGCCGGTCGGTAGAGTCGACTGTTAGTCGACTGGCCTTGCGAGGTGGGCCGGGCGGGTGGGCTGCGCAGGGGACGCTGCAAGTCCCCCTCCGGGGCCCGGCCCAGCCGCTGGCGGCTGGGCGTTCGGTCGCTCGCGAAGCAGTGCTTCGCAAGCAAAGCGCCCTCACCCCTGTAAGCAAGGCAAACGCGGGTCGCTGCGCTCACTG
>JAFAFD010000265.1 GCA_023423675.1 Pseudomonadota bacterium
GCGCTACCAGAATCGCTTCGCAATTCTGCGGTTCCTTTGGAACCGCGACAGGCGCACTTCGTGCACCTGCCTACGCGTGCTTGCCGCTTCTCCATATCGAGAACAGGATCCACACGCCGCAGAAGCCGGCACCGACGAAGCCGCAGACGCCCAGGGCGAGCAGCCAGCGGCTGGAGATGCCGCCGACGCTGTGCATGACGATGGACGAGCCGATGATCAGCGCGGCGGTGACAATGCCCATCACCAGGCGGTTGGCGGCGCGGTTCACCTGGTCGCCGAAGCCCTGCAGCGCGCTGGTTTCCACCTTCAGCTGCAGGCGTCCGCGGCGCGCGGCCTGGACCAGTTTGCGCAGGTCGCGCGGCAGTTCGCCGGCGAAGTCGATCATGCCCAGCAGGCTGCGCCGGCCGCGCTTGAGCAGCGCTCGCGGGGCGTAGCGCTGCAGCACCACCCGCTCCAGGAACGGCCGCGCGGCGCTGGCCATGTCGAAATCCGGGTCGAGCTGGCGGCCCATGCCCTCCAGGGTCAGGAAGGCCTTTATCATCAGCGCCAGGTCGGCCGGCAGGGTCAGGCTGTAGCTGCGCAGCAGCTGGGTGATGTCGCCCAGCATCAGGCCGATGCGCAGGTCCTTCAGCGGCACGCCACGGTACTGGTCGACGAACTGGCTGATGTCGTGCTGCAGCCGGTTCTCATCGACTTCCACGCCACCGGCCCAGTCCAGCAGGACGTCGGCCACGCCCTGCGGGTCCTGTTCGACCAGGCCATGCAGCAGCTGTGCGACCTGGAAGCGGCGCACTTCGGACAGCGCACCCACCATGCCGAAATCGATCACGCCGATGCGGCCGTCGCGCAGGTAGATGATGTTGCCGGGGTGCGGATCGGCGTGGAAGCTGCCGTCCTCCAGCACCATCTTCAGCACGATGTCGGCACCGCGCCGGGCCAGCTCACGGCGGTCCAGCCCCGCCGCATCCACGCCGGCCAGATCGCGACCGGGAATGCCGTCGACGAAATCCTGGACGTTCAGGCTCTCGCAGGTCCACTGCCAGTGCACTTCGGGAATCAGGATGTCGTCGCGCCCCTGGAAGTTGCGGGCGATGCGCTCGGCGTTGCGGCATTCGGCGGCGAAATCCAGTTCGCGGCGCAGCGACACGGTGAACTGCTGGACCACTTCGGCCGGGCGGTAGCGGCGCAGGTCGGGCAGCCGCGCCTCGACGATCTCGGCCAGCCGCGCCAGCAGACGCAGGTCGGCCTCCACCACGTCGCGGATGCCGGGGCGACGCACCTTCAGCACCACCTCGCGGCCGTCATGCAGGCGCGCGCGATGGGCCTGGGCCAGCGAGGCGGCGGCCATCGGGGTTTCATCGAGGAAGGCGAATACCTGCGACGGCGACGCGCCCAGGTCGGATTCCAGCTGCTCGCGGATGGCCGCGTACGGCAGCGCCGGCACCGCGTTCTGCAGTTCGGACAGCTCGGAAATCCACTCCGGCGGCAGCAGGTCGACGCGGGTGGCCAGCACCTGTCCCAGCTTGACGAAGGTCGGGCCGAGATCCTGCAGGGCGCTACGCACGCGCACCGGTGCGGTCATGCGCAGCATCTGCTGGCTTTCCTCGTTCCAGTGCAGCAGGCGGCCCGCGCGCTCGAGCACGGTGGCCAGGCCGATGCGCCGGACCACGTCGCCGAAGCCGTAGCGGATCAGGACGGCCGCGACTTCCTGCAGCCGGCCCAGGTCACGGACGGTACCCAGCGTCTCCCACATCGATGCCTACTCCGGTTCCATACCGGGCCAGCATGTCACAGCTGGGCGTCGATGCCGTGCAATGCCGCTGCCACCGTCTGCCGCCGTATGGCTTCGCGGTCGCCATCGAACTGGAACAGCTCGGCACGGGCATAGCCGCCGCGGCGCTTCCAGCCGATCCAGACACTGCCCACCGGCTTGTCCGGGCTGCCACCACCGGGTCCGGCGATGCCGGTCACCGCCACGGCGATCCCGGCGCCGGAATTGATCAGCGCGCCAGACACCATTTCCAGCACGGCCTCGCGGCTGACCGCACCGAACTGCTCCAGGGTCTGCGCGCGCACGCCCAGCAGGCGCTGCTTGGCTTCATAGCTGTAGACCACCATGCCGCAGTCGAAAAACGCCGAGGAACCGGCGATATCGGTCATGCACTTGGCGATCCAGCCACCGCTGCAGCTTTCGGCGGTGACCAGTTGCAGCGCGGCCTGCTGCAGGCGCTGCCCAAGCGCGGCGGCCTGGGCATGGAGATCGGCGTCGGAGGGGAAGGACATCGGCATGGATCGAGGTAGCAACGGTCATCTTGTACCGCAGATCGGCAGCGCTGTCCTCCCCTTCCCCTCAGTGGTCATGGTGCAGGTAACGGGCCTGGCGCGGCAGGCGAAGGCTGACCAGGAAGGCCACCACCATCATCACCGTGACGTACCAGAAGAACAGCTGCTCATGGCCCAGGCTCTTCAGGCCCAGCGCGGCGTACTCGGCGCTGCCGCCGAAGATCGCGTTGCCGATGGCATAGGCCAGGCCGACGCCGAGCGCGCGCACCTGCGGCGGGAACATCTCCGCCTTCACGATGCCGGAGATGGAGGTGTAGAAGCTGACGATGGCCAGCGCCAGCACGATCAAGCCGAACGCTGCCCACGGGCTGCTGACGTGCTGCAGGGTGATCAGGATCGGCACGGTGGTGAGCGCGCCCAGCGCACCGAACAGCATCATGCTGGTGCGGCGGCCGATGCGGTCGGACAGCATGCCGAACAGCGGCTGCATGCACATGTAGAGGAACAGCGCGCCGGTCATCACGTAGCTGGCGGTCTTGATCGGCAGGTGCACCGTGTTGACCAGGAACTTCTGCATGTAGGTGGTGAAGGTGTAGAAGATCAGCGAGCCGCCGGCGGTATAGCCGAGCACGGTGAAGAAGGCGGCCTTGTGGTCACGGAACAGCGCGGAGAGGCTGCCGGCGTCCTCGTCATCGCGGTCGGCCTCGCTCTGCGTTTCGTGCAGGGTACGGCGCAGCAGCAGCGCGACCACGGCGGCGACGGCGCCGAGCACGAACGGGATGCGCCAGCCCCAGGCGCGGATCTCTGCCTCGCTGAGCAGCGCTTCCATGATGACGATGACCAGCACCGCCAGCAGCTGGCCGCCGATGAGGGTGACGTACTGGAAGGAAGAGAAGAAGCCGCGCTGGCCGCGCAGGGCGACCTCGCTCATGTAGGTGGCGGTGGTGCCGTACTCGCCGCCGACCGACAGGCCCTGGATCAGGCGCGCGACCAGCAACAGGACCGGTGCCATCGCGCCGATGGTGGCGTAGGTCGGCAAGCAGGCGACCATCAGCGAGCCGCCGCACATCATGCTGACCGAGATCAGCAGCGATTTCTTGCGGCCGAGGCGATCAGCGATGCGGCCGAACAGCCAGCCGCCGATGGGCCGCATCAGGAAGCCGGCGGCGAACACGCCTGCCGTGTTGAGCAGCTGCACGGTCGGGTTGGAGGCGGGGAAGAACGCGCCGGCAAAGTAGATGGCGCAGAAGGCGTAGACGTAGAAGTCGAACCATTCCACCAGGTTGCCGGACGAGGCCGACATGATGGCGAACACGCGGTGGCGTTTCTCCGCCGCGGTGTACTGGGGGAGTGTGTCGGGGCTGACGTGGGACATGGAAGGGACTCCGGGGTGCCGTGGGGGCAGACCTTCGGATCATCCGCCCGGCGGGCGCGAGGGGCTGTGCACTATCGGGCGGGAGTGCGATATAGACTGTTCCGGCAGGGCTTGCAGCCCTGCACCTGCAGAAGCGGTAGTGCTGGCCGCTGGCCGGCACCTTCAGAAGCAAAAGCCTGCATTCCGTGGGATGGCGGGGTGGGTCCGGTCGAGGGGGACGCCGTAAACCCATCGATGGGGGCTTGGTCGCGGCATCCATGCCGCTCACACC
>JAFAFD010000341.1 GCA_023423675.1 Pseudomonadota bacterium
CACCGGAACCGCGTCGCGCCGCCAAGGCCGAACCGGCCCCGGCTCCCGTCGCACCGATGGGCAACGCTGCCGATGCGGCCGCGCCGCAGCCGGGCCGCATGCAGCTGGGCAACGTGCGCTCGGGCCAGCAGCTGTACGCGGAAAACTGCGACCTGACCGTGATGGCCACCGTCGGCGCAGGCGCCGAGGTCATCGCCGACGGCAGCATCCATATCTACGGGACCCTGCGCGGCCGCGCGCTGGCAGGGGCCCAGGGCAACACCGCGGCACGCATTTTCTGCCGTGATTTCCATGCGGAACTGGTCGCCATTGCAGGCCACTACAAGGTACTGGACGATGTGCCGGACAACCTGCGCGGCAAGGCCGTGCAGGTGTGGCTGGAACAGGACCAGATCAAGATCGCTGCGCTGGACTGACGCAGCCCCAAAACAGAATCATCAGGAGAAGTCCTTTGGCTGAAATCATCGTAGTCACCTCCGGCAAGGGCGGCGTCGGCAAGACCACTTCCAGCGCGAGCCTGGCCTGCGGCCTCGCACGGCGCGGCAAGAAGGTGGCCGTGATCGACTTCGACGTCGGCCTGCGCAACCTCGACCTGATCATGGGTTGCGAGCGCCGCGTGGTGTACGACTTCGTCAACGTCGTGCACGGCGAAGCGACCCTCAAGCTGGCCCTCATCAAGGACAAGCGCTTCGACAACCTGTACGTGCTGGCTGCCTCGCAGACCCGCGACAAGGATGCGCTGACCCAGGAAGGCGTGGGCAAGGTCCTGAAGGACCTGGCCGCCGACGGCTTCGACTACATCATCTGCGACTCCCCGGCGGGCATCGAGAAGGGCGCCTTCTTGGCGATGTACTTCGCCGACCGCGCCGTGGTGGTGGTGAACCCGGAAGTGTCCTCGGTGCGCGACTCGGACCGCATCATCGGCCTGCTGGATTCGAAGACCCACAAGGCCGAATCCGGCCAGAACGTGCCGGCCTTCCTGCTGCTGACCCGCTACACCCCGGTGCGCGTGGAAAGCGGTGAGATGCTGAGCATCGCCGACGTCGAGGAAGTGCTGGGCCTGAAGGCGATCGGCGTGATCCCCGAATCGGGCGACGTGCTCAATGCCTCCAACAAGGGCGAGCCGGTCATCCTGGACGTGGAATCGGCCGCCGGCCAGGCCTACGACGATGCCGTTGCACGCATCCTCGGCGAAGAGCGCCCGATGCGCTTCACCAACGTCGAGAAGAAGGGCTTCTTCAGCAAGCTGTTCGGAGGGTAAGCATGGGCCTGTTCGATTTCCTCAAAGCGAAGAAGACCACCGCCGAAACCGCGAAGAACCGCCTGCAGATCATCATCGCGCAGGAACGCAGCAACCGCGGTGGCCCGGACTACCTGCCGCTGCTGCAGCGCGAGCTGCTGGAAGTGATCAAGAAGTACGTCAACATCGACGTCGACGCGGTGAAGGTCGACCTGGTGAAGGATGGCCAGCACGACGTGCTGGACATCTCCGTGGCGCTGCCCGAAGGCCCGGAAAAACCCTGACCCCCTGCCCCGCCCGTGCCTGCATGGGCGGGGCCGCGTGACCCCGCATGACCGACACCGCACCCGAACCGAACGTCACCCGCGTCGGCGATATCGCCTTCGCCGATGCGCAGCGCCTGCTCGCCGCACATGACCTGCGCCTGCACCACGTGGCGGCCGGTGCGCCGATTCCCGGCAGCTACTGGGGCGAACCCGAGGCCGGCATCATCGCCAGCGACGTCTACGTGCGCGACGACACGCCGGTGCATTCGATGCTGCATGAAGCCTGCCACCTGATCGTGCTGCCGCCGGAGCGGCGCGCGCAGGTGCATACCGACGCCACCGATTCGGTGCCCGAGGAAGATGCCACCTGCTACCTGCAGATCGTGCTGGCCGGGCAGCTGCCCGGCGTGGGCAGCGAACAGCTGATGGCCGACATGGATGCGTGGGGGTATACGTACCGGTTGGGGTCGACCAAGGCGTGGTTCGAGCAGGATGCGGAAGACGCGCGGGCGTGGTTGATCGAACGCGGGTTGCCGGTGGCGTAAAGCATCCACGCATGGCGTGGCTCTACAGAATCAGCCCTGCCCGGCCAGCGCGCGCAGGGTGATGCCGACGATGTACGCCAGGTACGTGCCGGTGGCATAGCCCATCGTGCCCAGCAGCACGCCCACCGGCGCCAATGCCGGATGGAAGGCCGCGGCCACCACCGGCGCCGAGGCCGGGCCACCGATGTTCGACTGCGAACCGATGGCGAAGTAGAAGAACGGCACCTTCAGCAGCTTGCCCAGGCACCACAGCAGGGCGATGTGCACGGCGATCCAGATGATGCCGAGCAGGAACAGCCACGGGCGGTCCAGCAGCGCCAGAAGGTCCATCTGCATGCCGATGCAGGCGATCAGGAAATACAGCAGCAGCGAGCCCAGGCGCGAGGCGCCCGCGCCTTCCAGGGTGCGCGCGCGGGTGAAGCTCAGGCTCAGGCCCAGCGTGGTCGACAGCACCACCACCCACACGAACGGCGCATCCAGGCTGAACTGCGAAGCCCAGCTGACATTGGCCTTGAACCAGGCCGCCAGCGGCGCGCCGATGGCGTGCGACAGACCGACGCCGCCGAAAGCTACCGCGACGATCAGCATCAGGTCGGTCAGGCTGGGAATGCGCTCGTGCTCGGCCTGGAAGCGCGCAATGCGCTCCTTCAGTTCATCGATGGCCGAGGTATCGGCGCCGCTGCGCGCATCGATCTTCGCCGCACGCCCGGCCAGG
This sequence comes from Pseudomonadota bacterium, assembly GCA_023423675.1. Classification (GTDB taxonomy): domain Bacteria; phylum Pseudomonadota; class Gammaproteobacteria; order Xanthomonadales; family Xanthomonadaceae; genus Stenotrophomonas. Next base: position 2,767 of record JAFAFD010000341.1, read on the forward strand.
AAGATCAGCGCGGCCATCCACACATAACCCACGCCGACATCGACCACGGCGAACTGGCCGAACGTGGTCGCGTTGACGTCGAAGACTTCGCGCATCGCCAGCATGTTGGCGCCGCCACCGATCCAGCTGCCGGCCAGTGCGGCCATGCCGGCCCAGGTGTCACCGGCCACGGTGTCGGGATGGATCGCGCGCATCACCAGGAAAGCCACCACCGCGCCGAGCATGATGCTGGCCGAGGCGCCCAGGTACATCAGCACCAGTTTCGGGCCCAGCCGCAGGATGCCCTTGATGTCCACCGCCAGGGTCAGCAGGATCAGCGCCGCCGGCAGCAGGATGTCGCGTGCGATGGGGTTGTAGAGCTTGGTGTTCTGCCCGTCGATGAGGCCGACGGTGTTGTAGATGCCGGGAATGAGGTAGCACAGCAGCAGGGCTGGCACGAAGGTGTAGAAGCGCTTCCACGCCCCCTGTTCGCGCGAGGCGGTCCAGAACACGGCGCCGAGGGTAGCGGCGATCAAACCGAAGACGACGATGTCGTTCTGGATCAGGGCATTTGAAGGCATGCAGGCACTCGTGTAGAGCCGAGCCATGCTCGGCTGCTGTTGGCGGGAAATGAGGCACAGAGCAGCCGAGCAT
>JAFAFD010000450.1 GCA_023423675.1 Pseudomonadota bacterium
CGCGCCAGCTTCGGTGCCGGCAACGCACGCAGCACCGGCAGGTAACCGGCGTCATCCAGCTTGCGGGTATTGAGCATGCCGCTGTCCCACAGCGAATGCAGGTTGGTACCGCGGTTGCCGAACTGCAGCTGGAAGTCGTTGCCGCCCTTGTCGTGGCCGTAGCCTGCGTGCATCGGCTGGTGCACGTCACCGACCATGTGCACGACGAACTTCAGTGCCTGCAGGCGCTCACCGTCGGTCAGGCTGTGGTCGCCGAGGATGGCGCTCTGCGCCTTCAGTGCTTCGACGATGCAGTTGCCGTTCCTGCAGTGCTTGGCCGGCTCGTACTGGCAGCCGTCCTCGGCGATGTTGACGTAGTGCCAGCCGGCGGAGCGGCGGCCCAGGCCGGGGTCCTTGGCACGCAGCTGGTCGGCCCACGGCGCGATGCTGGCCAGGGTGGCGCCGGGCTCGGCGGCCAGCAGGCGGTCGACCTCGGCACGTGCGGCCGGGTTGAGGCGGGTGTCGGCCACTTCGGCCACCAGGCGATGGCCTTGCGCGCCCCAGGCATGGGCGGGGGCGGACAGGGTCAGCAGGGCCGGTGCGAGGGCGGCAGCAAGGGTCAGGGAGTGCAGGGCTTTCATGCGCCCATTCTAGCGGGGGGCGCGGGGACTGGATTGTCGGGATGGGGCCAGTCGCCATCCGGTGTTGACAGTGGACGGGGTAGGGTGGGGCCCGATGAGGGGAGGGATGGATGATCATTGAAAACAGCCGCGCCGAAGCGGCTGCCAACGCCGACCAGGACTTTGCCGACAGTTTCAACGCCCAGGTCCTGTGGCGCATGCGTTGCGCCTGCATCCTGGCGGCGTTGCTGGCGCTGGTCTTTGCCGTACTGGACCGTAGCTGGCTTCCGCCCGAGGTGAATGCCGCCGTATTCCGATGGCGCGCCGGCCTGCTGCTGCCTGCGCTGCTGATCGGGGTGATGCTGACCTTCGTGCCGGTCTTCCGCCGTCGTCTGCAGACGCTGGGGGCCTGCGTCGTGCTGGTGGCAGGCCTGGCGCTGGTCATGATGGTCTGGACCGCCCATCGCGCGGGAGTGAACTATCCCTATGAAGGGATCAGCCTGTTCCTGCTGCTGAACTATTTCCTGTGCGGCCTGCGCTTCGCGGTCGCGGCGGTGGCGGGCTCCGTGGTCAGCGCGGCCTTCGCCATGGCCGAGTTCAGTCTGGGCTGGCAAGGGGCGCTGCAGGGGGTGATGTTCGTGCTTGCCAGCAACACGGCGGGCATCGTGGGCAGCTACATTTCCGAACGGCAGGCGCGGGCCACCTGGCGGGCCGAGCGTCAGCTGGATGCCATGGCCAATCATGACGCGCTTACCGGTCTGCTCAATCGCCGGGCGTTTGCCCGCCGCGCCCGCGAGATCTTCCAGGGCTATCTGAAGACGCCCCACGCACCCGGCGCGCTGCGGATCGCGATGATCGATATCGACTATTTCAAGCGTTACAACGATCACCACGGTCATCCGGCGGGCGACACGGTCCTGCATGCGGTGGCCCTCACCCTGGCTGCGCAGCTGCAGGGCACCGGCTCGGTGGTGGCGCGCTATGGCGGCGAGGAATTCGTAGCGCTGGGTTACTGGACGCCGGGCGAACCGGAAACGGCGCCGTTCGAGCAGATGCGGCAGCAGGTGCAGGCGTTGGCGATCACGCACGTGGCTTCGGATGCGGCGCCCGTGGTGAGCGTAAGCATCGGCGTAGCACGCTGGCATGACGAGGGTGGAGACACACTGGAGCAGGCGTTGCAGCGTGCCGACAAGGCCCTGTACCAGGCGAAGGCAGCCGGCCGCAACCGGGTGGAAGTTGCCGCAGACCCGTAGGTCCACGCCCTGCGTGAGGCGTTCAATGACTGCGGCGAGGCAGAAAAAAGCCCCGGCACACACACCGGGGCAACATGGTGCGAGGGTTGCGGGTGTCTTAGAACTTGAAGACGTACGACACGCCATACACCAGCGGATCGATGTTCACCGTGCCGATCTTCTCGCCATCCAGTTTCACCTTGCTGTCGATGTCGATCCAGCGCAGGTCCACGCGCAGCGCGCCCTTTTCGCCGATGGCGAAGTCCACGCCGGCATGCGCGGCCAGGCCCCAGGAGTCGTCGAGCTTCAGCTTGCTGCCGGCCAGCGCGCCGGTGGTGTCCTCGCTGAAGAAGGTCGTGTAGTTCAGGCCGGCGCCGACGAACGGCGAGACCTTGCCGGCGCTGTTGAAGTGGTACTGCAGGGTGACCACCGGCGGCAGCTGCTTGCTGCTGCCCACCCGGCCCAGGCCGTTGATGTTGATGTCGTGCTTGAACGGAAGGGCCGCCAGCACTTCGATGCCCAGGTTGTCGGCGATGAAGTACTCGCCGGTGATGGTCGGCTTGACGTCGTTGTCCACGTCCACCTTCAGGGTGCCACCGGCCAGCGAGCCGTTGTTCGACTTCGGGGCGACCTGGTGGACGCCGGCCGAGATGGTCCAGTCGCCCTTGGACTGGGCCATGGCCGGGGCGGCGGCCAGCGAGACGGCGGCGGCCAGGCCGGCCAGGATCAGGGGGGAGGTCTTGCGCATGGGGGTGTTCTCGTTGCGGGGTGGATGTGGCCAGTCTCGGCCTCACGCCGCGCTAACGCTTTGATCCGGATCAAATCCTGTCTGGCCGCCTGCCAGCCCCCCGGTGCTGGCCCGCGGTGGTCAGGGCGGTGCTGCTAGACTTGTGGGCCCTATCCATCCCGCCGCACCTGTCGCGGCTGCAGGAGCTTCTGAACATGGCAATCAAGGTTGGTATCAACGGTTTCGGTCGCATCGGACGCAACGTCCTGCGCTCGGCGGTGCTGAACTTCGGCGATGACATCGAAATCGTGGCCATCAACGATCTGCTGGAGCCGGACTACCTGGCCTACATGCTGAAGTACGATTCGGTGCATGGCCGCTTCAAGGCCGATGTCGCC
>JAFAFD010000386.1 GCA_023423675.1 Pseudomonadota bacterium
GGGCATGGCCCCGCGCTACCCTCAGCGGCCCAGTTCGAACACCACGTCCAGGTTCACCGACACGGTCGATTCACCCGGCGCCACCGGGGTGGCCTTGTCCATTGCCGCGCCGGCGGCCATGGCCCGCATCATCGGCATCGGGCGGAAGCCGCCATTGCTGTTCTCGGAGATGCTGACGATGCGGCGCACCTGCAGGCCCAGCGACTTCGCATAGGTCTGGGCGCGGGCCTGGGCCTTCTTCAGCGCGGCCAGGCGGGCTTCGTCATAGACCGGCTCGGGCTGGTCGATCTCGAACTGCGGGCCGTTGATCTGGTTGGCGCCCTGCGCGGCCAGGGCGTCGAGCACCTTGCCCAGCTTGGCGATGTCGCGCACCTTCAGGCTGACCGTGTTGCTGGCCTGGTAGCCGGTGATCTTCGGCGCCTCGTTGTCGGCATAACGGTACTGCGGGTTGAGGCTGACGCCGCTGGTCTGCACGTCGCGCTCGGCGATGCCGGCAGCCTTGATCGCGGCCAGCACCTTGTCCATCTGCTGGGCGTTCTCGCGCATGGCGCTGTTGCCGTCTGCGGCCTGGGTGACGACACCGGCCGACAGGGTGGCCACGTCCGGCACGCGGGTGGCTTCGGCATTCGCCGAGATGTTCAGCAGGGTGCCTTCGGCCGGGGCGGCGATCGACGGCGACGACGGGGCGGCGTGGGCGGTCATCGAGGCTCCAAGAGCGAGGGACAGGGCAAGCAGCAGCGGGGTGGCGGTGCGGCGCATGGGATCTCCTTGTTGTGGCGGTGAGGGTGGTGTCGTAGCGATGAACGCGCTGTGAGTCCGTTCGGGGTTGGACGCGCTTCGGGCAGGGTTGCCGACGATTCAGGCAGTGCCCTCAGGTTATGCTGTGCCGATGCTCTATCTTGCTTCCCGCTCCCCCCGACGCAACCAGCTGCTGGCCCGACTCGGACGCCCCTTCCAGGCCCTCGACCTGGAGGTGCCCGAGGTGCGTGCGGCTGCCGAAAGTGCCGAAGCCTATGTATGCCGCGTCGCGGCCGACAAGGCGCGCGCCGGCCTCGCCGCGGTGCTGGCCACGGACCCGCAGGCGCGGGTGCTGGGCTCGGACACCGAGGTCGTGCTGGACGGCGAGGTGTTCGGCAAGCCGGCCGATGCGGCCGACGCGCGGGCGATGCTGGCGCGGCTGGCCGGGCGCACCCACCAGGTGATGACCGCCGTGGTGGTGGTGGGCGCTGGCGGGCTGGACAGCGAGCTGGTCGTCTCCGAGGTCACCTTCGCCCCGATCAGCGCGGCCGACATCGCCGCCTACGTGGCCACCGGCGAGCCGCTGGACAAGGCCGGCGCCTACGCCATCCAGGGCGGGGCCGAGCGCTGGATCGAACACCTTTCCGGCAGCTACTCCGGCGTGATGGGGTTGCCGCTGCTTCATACCGATCGTCTGCTGGCGCGCTGCGGCGTGCCGGCCCCCATTGCCGATGCCGCCAGGGAGGCTGCCGATGTCTGAGGAAATCCTGGTCAATGTGACCCCGCGCGAGACCCGGGTCGCGGTGATCGAAAACGGCATGCTGCAGGAGCTGCACATCGAACGCGGCTGGCGCCGCGGCGTGGTCGGCAACATCTACAAGGGCAAGGTGCAGCGGGTGATGCCCGGCATGCAGGCGGCCTTCGTCGAGGTCGGCCTGGAGCGCGCGGCATTCCTGCATGCCAACGACGTGATCCGGCCGGCCCCGGTGGCCAGCGCCGATACCGAGAACACCACCCTGCCGCCGCCGTCCAGCGTGCCCATCGTCGAGCTGCTGCGCGACGGCCAGGACATCGTGGTGCAGGTGGTGAAGGACCCGATCGGCACCAAGGGCGCGCGCCTGACCACGCAGATCAGCATTCCGTCGCGCTACATGGTGCTGCTGCCGCAGTCCAAGGTGGTGGGCGTGTCGGCGCGCATCGAGGATGAAGGCGAGCGTGCACGGCTGAAGGCACTGGTGACCGAGCTGTCGGCCCAGCACGGCGGCTACGGCTACATCGTGCGTACCAATGCCGAAGGCCAGCCGGCCGAAGCCATCGCCGAGGACGTGGCCTACCTGTCGCGCGTCTGGAACGTGGTCGAGCGTCGCGGCCGCGAGGCGCCCTCGTGCAGCAACATCTATGAAGACCTGAGCCTGCCGCTGCGTTCGGTGCGCGACCTGATCCGCAAGGACGTGGACAAGGTGAAGGTCGATTCGAAGGAGACCTTCGCCCAGCTGCAGGCCTTCGTGGCCAAGTACATGCCGGTGCTGGCCGAGAAGCTGGAGCTGTATTCGGGTGACCGGCCGATCTTCGACATGTTCGGCGTGGAGGACGAGATCGGCCGCGCGCTGGACAAGCAGGTGCCGCTGAAGTCCGGTGGCTACCTGGTCATCGACCAGACCGAGGCGATGACCACCATCGACGTGAACACCGGTTCGTTCGTCGGCCAGCGCAACCTGGAAGAAACCGTGTTCCGCACCAACCTGGAGGCCGCGCAGGCGGTGGCCAGGCAGCTGCGGCTGCGCAACCTGGGCGGCATCATCATCATCGATTTCATCGACATGGATGATTCCGAGCACCGCCGCCAGGTGCTGCGCACGCTGGAAAAGGCCCTGGCCCGCGACCACGCCAAGACCACGGTGTACGACTTTTCGCCGCTGGGCCTGGTCGAGATGACCCGCAAGCGCACGGTGGAAAGCCTGGAGCGGCAGCTCTCCGAAACCTGCCCTCAGTGCAGCGGGCGTGGCTCGATCAAGACCACCGAGACGGTGACCTACGAGATCTTCCGCGAGATCACCCGCGCCGTGCGCCAGTTTGAGGCGGCGCGCCTGCTGGTGATCGCGTCGACCAAGGTGGTGGCGCGCATCACCGACGAGGAATCGGCGGCGGTGGCCGAGCTGGAGGAATTCCTCGGCAAGAGCATCCGGTTCCAGGCCGATGAGCAGTACCTGCAGGAGCAGTTCGATGTCGTTCTGCTCTGAGCCGCGCGGACTGGGCGCCGGTCGGGGCCGATGAGCGCGCCGCCGCGCCTGCGACTGCGAAGGATCCGCCGTCATTTCGTTGCTGCCTGCGCGGTCGGCCTGGTCGTGCTTGCGCTGCTGGTGGGTACGCTCAGCCAGCTGCTGCCGCTGGCCGAGCGCCACCCCGAGGCGATCGCCGCGTGGCTGAGTGAGCGCGCCGGGCAACCGGTGCGTTTTGAACAACTGGACACAGAATGGACCCGGCGCGGCCCGCTGCTGCAGCTCAAGGGCCTGCGCATCGGCGCGGGGCAGGGCCTGGCGATCGGCGAGGCCGAGGTGCAGGTGTCGATGTACAGCGGCCTGCTGCCGGGCCGTTCGCTGACCGAGCTGCGCCTGCGCGGCCTGGCCCTGGACCTGCAGCAGGGCAGTGATGGCCGCTGGTCGGTACGTGGCCTGCCGCAGTCCACCAGCGGTGATCCGCTGGAGGCGCTGCGCCGGCTGGGCGAACTTCAGGTGATCGGCGGCCGCCTCGGTGTGCATGCGCCCGGCCTGGGCGTGGATGCCACGCTGCCGCGCATCGACCTGCGCCTGCGCGTGGATGGCGACCGCCTGCGGGTAGGCGTGCGCGCCTGGGCACAGACCGACGCGCTGCCGCTGACCGCGGTGCTGGACCTGGACCGCCGCCACGGCAACGGCCAAGCCTGGCTGGGCGCGGATCCGGTCGACTTCAAAGCCTGGTCGCCGTTGCTGGCGGCCGGCGGCCTGCGCCTGCGCGAAGGCAAGGGCGAACTCAACCTGTGGCTGGTCCTGCGCGATTTCGCGCCGGTGGCCCTGACCACCGATTCGGACCTGCGCGAGGTGCGCGTCGACGGCGCGCCGCTGCAGAGCATGACCACGCCCGGCCTGCAGCTGCAACGCGTGCAGGCGCGCCTGCGCTGGCAGCGCCAGGGCGATGGCTGGGCGCTGCAGGTGCCGCGCCTGCGCCTGGGCAGTGGTGGGGACGAGCAACGGCTGGATGGCCTGCAGGTGAAGGTGGGCAAGCAGCTGCGGATCAGCAGCGGGCCGGTGCAGGCCGGGACCGCCCTGCGCGCGCTGGCCCTGAGCGACCGCCTCGAACCGGGCCTGCGCCGCTGGCTGTACCTTTCCAGGCCGCAGCTGGATGTGCAGTCGCTGCAGCTGCAGGGCGAGCGCGACGGCCCGTTGTGGGCGCAGGGCGAACTGCAGGCGCTGGGCTTTGCCAGCGTCGGCGATGCCCCCGGCGTGCGTGGCCTGGGCGGCCGTTTCGAAGGCGATGCCGATGGCTTCAGCCTGCAGCTGAAGCCGCAGCAGGAGCTGCAGTTCGACTGGCCGACCGGTTTCGGCGAGCGCCACGACCTGCACCTGGCCGGACAGATCGTCGGCTGGCGCGACGAAGCCGGTGGCTGGCGCATCGGCACCCCGGCGATGCGCGTGGAAGGCACCAACTATGCGGCCGACGTACGTGGCGGCGTCTGGTTCCAGGGCGACGGCACGCGCCCGTGGCTGCAGCTGGCGGCCAAGCTGGACGACGTGCCCATGACCGCCGCCAAACGGTTCTGGATCCATTCCAAGATGAGCAAGGGCGCCACCGACTGGCTGGATGCGGCCTTGGTGGGTGGCCAGGTGCGCGGTGGCATCGGCCTGGTCAGCGGTGACCTCGACGATTGGCCGTTCGACAACAACGATGGCCGCTTCGAGGCCACCGGCCACATCAGCAACGGCGACATCCGCTTCCAGCACGACTGGCCGCTGATGGGCCAGGTCGACGCCGATATCGCCTTCATCGGCCCCGGTTTCCACATGCAGGGCCGCGGTGACCTGGCCGGTGTGGCGGTGCAGAAGTTCGAGGCCGGCATCGAAGATTTCGGCCACGCGCCGCTGTACGTGCGTGCCGACAGCCAGAGCGAGGCGGGGCGCCTGCTGGCGATGCTGCGGCAGAGCGGCCTGCACAAGGACTACGGCGACACGCTCGACAACCTGGTCGCCAGCGGCCCGGCCAACGTGCACTTCGACCTGCTGCAGCCGCTGCACCACGATGAAAGCGGCGGGCACCTGCAGGGCACGGTGGACCTGGCCGGTGTGAAGCTGGTGGACAAGCGCTTCGATCTGGAATTCGACGCCATGCAGGGCCAGGCCCGCTACGGCAGCGGTGGCTTCGCCGCCGAGGAACTGGCCGTGCGCCACCTCGGCCAGGACGGTCGCCTGAGCCTGCGTGCCGGCGGCTATGTGCGCAACCCGGCGCTGGCCTTTGAATCGGAACTGGCCGCGCGCCTGGATGCCAAGGTGCTGATCGACCGCGCGCCGGAAATGGCCTGGCTGAAGCCCTATCTGGAGGGCACCTCGGCCTGGACCGTCGCCGTCAACCTGCCCAAGGTGGCGCCCGGTGCGCCGGCTCCGCCCAGCGAGCTGCGCCTGCATTCGGACCTGGTGGGCACCCGCCTGGACCTGCCGGCGCCGCTGGACAAGCCGGCCGCCGATGCGCTGGCGACCACCGTGTCGGCACAGCTGCCGATGGGCGATGGCCGCATCGACGTGGCGTTCGGCCAGCGCCTGGCCCTGGCCGCGCGCACGCACGACAACCAGACCGGCGTGCAGGTGACGATGGGCAGCGACCGCGTTGACCGCGACCCGCCGCCCAGCGGGCTGGCCATCAACGGCCGCAGCCCGACGCTGGATGCGCTGGAATGGATCGGCTTGGCCCGTGGCGCCGGTGGCGATGGTGACCCCATGCCGCTGCGCGCGGTGGACGTGCAGGTCGGCAGGCTGATGCTGATCGGCGGCATCTTCGAACAGACGCGGCTGCAGCTGCGGCCGGGCGCGCAGGCGCTGGACGTGCGCCTGGACGGCCCGTCGCTGGCCGGCCACCTGAGCGTGCCCAATGCCGATGGCGGCACCATCAGCGGCCAGCTCGACCGCGTGCACTGGCAGTCACCGCCGGCCGCGCCGGGGGCTGACACCGCGGTGGCCGCCACGCGGCCGCAGACCGGTGCCGATGACATCGATCCGGCCAAGCTGCCGCCGTTCGCCCTGGACATCGCCGACCTGAAATTCGGCAAGGTGATGCTGGGCCAGGCGGTGCTGCGCACGCGCCCGCTGGGCAATGGCCTGAGTGTGGACGCGCTGCGCTTCCGTGCCCCGGAGCAGGAGATCGACATCACCGGCCGCTGGCTGGGCAAGGGCGCCGGCGCGCGCACCGAGCTTACCGCCAAGTTGCGCAGCGAAGACCTGGGCGGTCTGATGCAGAACCTCGACTACGCCGGCCAGCTGCGCGGCGGCTCCGGCCAGGCGCAGCTGCAGGCGGCCTGGGCCGGTGGGCCATCGGATTTCCAGCTGGGCAACCTGCAGGGCACGCTCGACATCGATGCGCGCAACGGCCAGCTGCTGGAACTGGACCCCGGCGCGGGCCGCGTGCTCGGCCTGCTCAGCGTGGCCCAGCTGCCGCGTCGCCTGATGTTCGATTTCCGCGATTTCTTCTCCAAGGGCTTCGCCTTCAACCACATCGAAGGCGGCATGCAGTTCGCCGACGGCATGGCGCGCACCGACAAGGTGCTGATCGAAGGCCCGGCGGCCAACATCACCATCCGTGGCCAGACCGACCTGCGCCAGCAGCAGTTTGACCAGACCATCGACGTCAACCCGCGCGCGGGCAACCTGCTGACCGTGGTCGGCGCGGTGGCCGGCGGGCCGGTGGGCGCGGCGCTGGGTGCGGCCACCAATGCAGTATTGTCCAAGCCACTCGGCGAGATCGGCGCCCGTACCTACAGAGTGAGCGGCCCCTGGAAGGAGCCGAAGGTGGAGGTGATCGAGCGCAGCCGTGACCGTACCCCGGCCCCGCCGCCCGCGCCTGCACCGGCCCCGTCCGTGCCGCCGACCCTCACCGACCCACCGCGCCCGCGTTGAGCGTCGCGGCCCCTGTTCATCCGGCGGCCTTGCCTGGCCGCCTCCAGACCCCCAGATCGAGACCATGACTGATAACGCACTGACGCTTGCCCAGGACCGCCTGCTGCGCCCCGGTGGCCTGGATACCGCCGGCCTGGAGCGCACCTTCGGCCAGCTGCTCGGCCCCGGCGTGGACTTCGGCGACCTGTATTTCCAGCACGCCCGGCGCGAAAGCTGGAGCGTGGAAGACGGCATCGTCAAGGACGGCGCCCATTCCATCGAGCAGGGCGTGGGCGTGCGCGCCATCGCCGGCGAGAAGACCGGCTTCGCCTATTCCGATGACATCCATGCCGATGCGCTGCTGACCGCCGCGCAGTCGGCCCGCGCGATCTCGCGCGAAGGCGGCGCCCAGGCAGGGCGTTCGCTGCTGCGCGGCAACGCGCGCGCGCTGTACCCGACGCTGGACCCGATCGACAGCCTGGGCAACGAGGCCAAGGTGGAGGTGCTCAAGCGCCTGGACGGCTACCTGCGTGCCGCCGACCCGCGGGTGAAGCAGGTGATGGTGAGCCTGTCCGGTGGCGTCGACACCGTGCTGGTGGCCCGCACCGACGGCGTGCTGGGTGCCGACGTGCGCCCGCTGGTGCGTCTCAACGTGCAGGTGATCGTCGAGCAGAACGGCCGCCGTGAATCGGGCTATGCCGGCGGCGGTGGCCGCTATGGCTATGCCGAACTGTTCGCCGATGGCCGCCCCGAGGCCTTCGCCCGCGAGGCCCTGCGCCAGGCGCTGGTGAACCTCGAAGCCGTACCGGCCCCGGCCGGCGTGATGCCGGTGGTGCTCGGCCCGGGCTGGCCCGGCGTGCTGCTGCATGAAGCCGTGGGCCACGGCCTGGAAGGCGACTTCAACCGAAAGGGCACCAGCGTCTACGCCGGCCGCATCGGCGAACGCGTGGCCGCCCCGGGCGTGACCATCGTCGATGACGGCACCCTGGACGGGCGCCGCGGCTCGCTCAACATCGATGACGAGGGCCACCCGAGCCAGTGCACCACGCTGATCGAGGACGGCATCCTGGTCGGCTACATGCAGGACAGCCTCAATGCCCGCCTGATGGGCGTGGCGCCTACCGGCAACGGCCGTCGCGAGTCGTTCGCGCACCTGACGATGCCGCGCATGACCAACACCTACATGCGTGCCGGCCAGCACGATCCGCAGGAAATGATCCGCTCGGTGAAGAAGGGCCTGTACGCGGTCAACTTCGGTGGCGGCCAGGTCGACATCACCAGCGGCAAGTACGTGTTCTCGGCGACCGAGGCCTACCTGATCGAAGATGGCCGGATCACCGCGCCGGTGAAGGGCGCGACCCTGATCGGCAACGGCCCGGAGACCATGCAGAAGGTGCGCATGGTCGGCAATGACCTGGCCCTGGACGAGGGCGTCGGGATCTGCGGCAAGGATGGCCAGAGCGTGCCGGTGGGCGTGGGCCAGCCGTCGCTGCTGATCGAAGGCATCACCGTCGGCGGTACCCAGGCCTGAGCCGGGCGATGGCCAGCGCCACCGCCCGGGCCGGCGGGGACTCAGTCCTCGTCGGCTTCGTCGGTCTCGACGTCGTCGGCCTCATCGGCCGAGGCCTTCAGGCCCAGCGCCGCCGGCAGCATCAGCGTGCGCAGCACCTGGAAGATCTCGCGGTAGGCACGCGGCGGCTTGTTCTTGGCCTTTTCGGCCTGGGCGTTGCGCACCAGCGTACGCAGCTGCTGGCGGTCGGCCTGCGGGTACTCGTCGAGAAGGGCACCCAGCGCCTTGTCGCCGTCGGCCAGCAGGCGCTCGCGCCAGTCCTCGGCGCGGTGCATCATCGCCACTTCGCGGCGGCCGGTTTCGCTGTTGGCGTCCAACGCATCGCGGATCGCGTCCAGCGTGGCGTCTTCCTCGCGGCGCATGTGCTTGGCCAGGAACGCCAGCTGGCGCTTGTGGGCGATGTGGGCGGTGATCCGCTTGCACTCGGCGATATGCGGCAGCAGGTCTTCCGGCACCGGCAGGCGCGCCAGCTGGGCCGGGGTCAGCGACACCAGCTTCTCGCCCAAGGCCAGGACATCGAGCGCGTCGCGCCGGTTCTGGCTGCGGCTCTTGTCGTGGAATTCACCGGTTTCTTCGTCGCGTCCGCGCATCGTCCATACCTGATTTCAAAAAAAGTCGCCCGGCGTGATGCCGGGCCCAACCCGCACAGGATAAAGCATTGAACGTGATCGCCCCTGAAGTGGCCGTCGGCGACGACAGCCCGGCCCGTCTGGAACGCCTGGCCGACCTTTCCCAGCAGCTGCTGGAGCGCGCCCGCGCGCTGGGCGCCAGCCAGGCCGAAGTCAGCTGCAGCGAAGACCGCGGGATGGAAGTGAACGTCCGTCTCGGCGAGGTCGAGACCGTGCAGTCCACCCGCGACCGCGGCATCGCCGTGACCGTCTACTTCGGCCAGCGCAAGGGCAGCGCCAGCACTGCCGACCTGAACGAGGCGAGCCTGGCGGCCACCGTCGAGCAGGCCTGCGCGATCGCCCGCCACACCGAGGACGACCCGGCTGCCGGCTTGGCCGACGCGGCGCTGATGGCCCGCGACTTCCCCGACCTCGACAGCTGGCACCCCTGGGCGCTGCAGGCCGACGAGGCGGTGGACCTGGCCCTGGCCTGTGAAGCGGCCGGCCGCGAGGCCGACCCGCAGATCAGCAATTCCGACGGCGCCTCGGTGTCGAGCATGCAGAGCGTCTCGGTCTACGCCAATTCGCACGGCTTCATCGGCCGTGAGCGCGGCACCCACCATTCGGTCGGCTGCGCCCTGATCGCCGGCAGCGGCGATGGCATGCAGCGCGACGGCTGGTACACCGGCGGCCTGGCCCGCGAGGACCTGGAGGCGGCCGACCACGTGGGCCGCCGCGCCGCCGAGCGCACCGTCTCCCGCCTGCAGCCGCGTTCGTTGCCGACCGGCAGCATGCCGGTTCTGTTCGCCCCGGAAGTGGCGCGCAGCCTGGTCGGCCACTTGCTGTCGGCGGTGTCCGGCGGTGCCCTGTACCGCCAGGCCAGCTTCCTGCTGGACAGCGTGGGACAGCAGCTGTTCCCGGACTGGATGCAGATCGAGGAGCTGCCGCACCTGCGCCGCGGCCTGCGCTCGGCGGCCTTCGATGGCGACGGCGTGGCTACCCGGGCCTCGGCCCTGGTCCGTGACGGCGTGCTGCAGCGCTACGTGCTGGGCAGCTATTCGGCGCGCAAGCTGGGCCTGCAGACCACCGCCAATGCTGGCGGCGTGCACAACCTGCAGCTGGCGGCCAACGCCGGTTCGCTGCAGGAGATCGCCCGCCAGATGGGCCAGGGCCTGCTGGTGACCGAGCTGATGGGGCAGGGCGTGAACGGGGTGACCGGCGATTATTCGCGCGGCGCCGGCGGCTTCAAGGTCGAGAACGGCGAGATCCAGTACCCGGTCGACGGCATCACCATCGCCGGCAACCTGCGGGAGATGTTTGCCGCCATCGAAGCGGTCGGCAGCGACGTCGACCCGCGCTCGCACATCCGCACCGGCTCGATCCTGGTCGGGCGGATGACCATCGCCGGTAATGATTGATGCCATTGATGGCGTAAGCTATGCGCGCCTGACGCGACCGGCGTGCTGCCGGGCGGTCAAGACCACCCAAAAACAAGGAGTTTTGTCGTGAGCGATTTCGAAAACGTGCCGGCCGCCTCGAGCGTGCCGAGCGACCAGCGCACCATGGCGCTGGCAGCGCACCTGCTGGGCATCTTCACCGGTTTCATCGGTGCCCTGATCATCTGGCTCATCAACAAGGATGACGCCGGCAAGGGCTTCGTCACCGACCAGTCCAAGGAAGCGCTGAACTTCCAGATCACTGTCGCCATCGCGGTGCTGGTCTGCGTGATCCTCAGCTTCGTCATCATCGGCGCCATCCTGATGCCGATCGTGTACGTGGCCAACCTGGTCCTGTGCATCATCGCTGCAGTGAAGTCCAACAACGGCGAAACCTACCGTTACCCGTTCACCCTGCGCCTGATCAAATAAGCGGCAACGATCAACGACGCAGAAAGAAGCGCCCCGGCAATCCGGGCGGTTGGAATTT
>JAFAFD010000405.1 GCA_023423675.1 Pseudomonadota bacterium
TCTCGTCGACCTTCATCGTGCCGTCGGGCAGGATGATGATGTTCGGCGCCGGCTGGCGACGGACGGTCACCATGCTTTCGCTGACGGAGATCTTGGGCTTGCCGCGCTCGGCGCGGTGGTTGCGGTAGTCCTGGTCGCAGCCGGCCAGGCCCAGGCAGAGCAGGGCGACCAGCAGCAGCAACAGCTTCTTCATGGCGGTTCAATCGGGTGCATCGGGGGCGGCCATTGTAAGCCCGGGCGCCCCGGCGCGGCCGGCAACGGGTCAGGTTGCCGGCCGGGTGCGGCGAAATGTCACAGGCTCAGCGGTTGACGACCTTGTTGGTGTCGCAGTCGTCGATGTCCGACTGGTCCATGTTCGCGTAGGGCAGGAACGCCGGCAGGTCGCGGGCCAGCGCCTGCTGGCTGGCCAGCATCGCCGGCAGGCGGTTGCACAGCTGCTTGGCCTGGGCCTCGAGCTTCTCGGCCTCGGCATTGATGCGCTTCTCGATGCCGTCGGTGTCGCCACTGAAAACACCCTTGATCGCTTCGCTGGCGGCGTTGGCGCCGAGCTTGGCACCGGCCACGCCGATCTCCATGCCGTCCTGGGCGATGCCGGCGATATGGCCGCGGTAGTCCAGTAGCTGGCGACGCTGCGCCGGCGTGGTCTCCACTTCCTTGCCGGCAATCAGGAAGCGGCCATCCGGGGTGATCTCGGCGCGGGGCTGCTTGTCGGAGGAAATCTTGATGTTGCCCTTGGCGATCTCCTCGCGCGCCTTGTCCGTGGCTTCCTTGACGCTCTTGCCGATCTCGCCGGTGGCGTCGGCAACGGCCTTGCCCGGCGAGGTGTCGGTGGCGGAGGCATCGGCGCCGGAAGACGACGACGAGGAGGACGAGGTTCCGCTACAGGCGATCAGCGGCAGGCACAGCAGGACGGCAGGCATCAGGCGCAGCAGGTTCATGGCGTTCCCCTCAAGGCAATGGATGGATGGCTTACTTGCCGCGCGGCAGGGTGACCTTGCCGCCGATGTCGCGGTGGCGGACCTCGCCGCTGCCGCTGTGGTCGACGGTCAGGTTGCCGCCGGCGCCGTTGACGGTGATGTCGCCCGAGCCGTGGCTGCGCACATGCACGTTGCCACCGGTCTGGTCGATGTCCACGTCGCCGGAACCGACCACGCCGATCTCGACGTTGCCCTTCACCTGGCGGAAGCCGATGTCGCCCGAGCCGACCGTCTCCAGGCGGGCGTTGCCGCGCACGTCGCTGATCTTCAGGTCGCCCGAACCGACGGTGCCGACCACGGCGTCGCCGCCGATGGTGCGGGCCTTGACGTCGCCCGAGCCCAGCGAGAGCAGGTTGAGCGAGGCGGCGCCCTCGATGTCCAGGTCACCCGAGCCGACCGCCGCGTGCACGCTGCCGCGGGTGCCGCGGGCGATGCCATCACCGGAACCGACGTCCATGCTCAGCGACTGCGCGTTGTCGATGCTGGCATCGCCGGAGCCGATGCGGAACTGCAGCGGCAGGTTGTCCGGCACGCTGCCGCGGATGTCCAGCCACGCATAGCTGTTGCCCATGCTCAGGCCGCTGCGGCCGTCGCGGCGCAGGCTGACCACCAGCTTGTCACCTTCGCGGCGCTGGTCGAGCACCAGCTGGTCCAGCCAGCTCTTGTCCGAGGCACAGGCGCGGCCATCCAGCTGGCCGCCACCGGCATTGGCGATCACCTTCAGGTCGTGCTGGTTGACCTCGAACACCACGGCCTTGGCACCGGCCGCGTCCAGCTTCAGCGAACGCGGGGCGGAGAACTTGCAGTTCGGTGCGTCGGCGGCCTGCACCGACAGCGGCAACAGCAGCAACAGGGCACTACAGGCGAGCAGGGTACGCATGGTGGTCTCTCCGGATAGGGATCAGATTTCGCCGGCGCGCTTGCGCAGGACGATGGCCAGGACGATGAAGGCGACGCCGAACGCTGCACCGATCCACAGGTCGGGCATGGCCAGGGTCTTCAGCTGCTCGGCCGGGCTCATCAGCGCGGCCAGCGACTCGACGTTCTTGGCCTTGTCGTTCGCGCTGAGGCGGTAGACCAGGTCCACGCCCGGCACCGTGCCCAGCAGCAGGCGGGCGACGATGTGCTGCCAGAACCAGCCGGTGGTCATGTCGAACACATGCATCAGCTTGGTGGTGCTGACGATGATGCCGGCGAACAGCGGCAGCATGACCGCCCACAGGAACGGCTTGCTCTTGGCCCAGGCCGAGCACAGCAGCAGCCAGCCGGCGGTCGGCAGCGCCCACAGCGCGTACACCGGGATGGCGGCGAGCAGGCCGGCGCTCAGGGACACCGGGCTGGCCGGGCCCCAGATCAGGGTGGTCGCACTGCCGCCGTGGGTGACCGCGACGATGCTGATGATCAGCAGGAAGCCGAACATGGTGGCGACGGCGGCCAGGGTGGCCACCAGCGGTGCCACGATCAGGGCGCTGATCACCTTGGACAGCACGGTCTGGGTGTCCGACAGCGGCAGCGACTTCCAGAACAGGATGCTGCGGTCGCGGCGGTCGTCGTACAGGGCGCCCAGGCAGTAGAAGAACACCACGAAGGCCAGCACCAGGAAGGGCCAGGCGGAGCTCAGCAGCAAGGTCAGGTCCAGACCGTTGCCGAGGTCGGCCATGTCCTTGGCGCTGATCTTCTGGGTCAGCAGGCCCAGGTCCAGGCCGTTGATGTTCACGTTCTCGCCGTCGACGTGCAGGCCGCCGTCGCGGGCGGCGCGGTGCAGGGCGAACAGGCCCAGGCCGATGCCCACCGCGCTCATCAGCAGCGAGACGATGCCGGCGATCAGCGGTGCGTAGAAGAAGCCGCCGCGGTTTTCCCAGTATTCGCGCTTGAGCAGCCAGCGCAGGGTGCCTGCGGGGCTGACCGGATGGTTGACGGCATTCATGCGTAGGTCCCCTTCATGACAGCGACGAACAGATCGGCCAGGCCCGCGTTGCGGGTCTCGCCCAGGGTGGAAAGCTGGCTGCGCGGCACGCCGTCATACAGCAGCACGGTCTTGCCGAAGGCCTGGCTGCGCTCGTCGATCGGCTTCAGTGCGCGGGCGGTGTCCAGCTGGTCGGCACCCACCAGCAGTTCGGTATAGCGCTCGCCCACCTCGTCCATCTCCGCGCTGAGCACCACGCGGCCATCGCGGATGAACATCACGTCGCTGAGGATGTGCTCGATCTCTTCCACCTGGTGGGTGGTGACGATGATCGTCTTCTGTTCGTCGAAGTAATCCTCCAGCAGGCGCTGGTAGAACTCCTTGCGGTACAGGATGTCCAGGCCGAGGGTCGGCTCGTCCAGCACCAGCACGCGGGCGTCGATGGCCATCACCAGGGCCAGGTGCAGCTGCACGATCATGCCCTTGGACAGCTCGCGCACGCGCTGCTTCGGCTGCAGCTTGGTGTTGGCCAGGAAGCGTTCGCAGCGGGCGCGGTCGAAGCGCGGGTGCACGCCGGCCACGAAATCGATGGCCTCGCGCACCTTCAGCCAGCGCGGCAGCACGGCCACGTCAGCGATGAAGCAGATGTCCTTCATCAGTTCATCGCGGTGCACGCGCGGGTCGCGGCCCAGCACGGACAGCTCGCCTTCCACCGAGGTCAGGCCGAGGATGGCCTTCAGCGCGGTGGTCTTGCCGGCGCCATTGGGCCCGATCAGGCCGACGATGCGGCCTGCCGGAATGGAGAAGCTGGCGTTGTCGAGGGCAACGGTGTTCTTGTAGGCCTTGCGCAGGCCCTTGGCGGTGATGACGGCGTCGCTTGCTACGGTACTCATCAGATCTTCCCCTGGGGCAGCAATTCGTCGAGGCTCAGGCCCAGGCGCTGGATGCGCTCCAGGACAGCCGGCCATTCTTCATTGAGGAAGCGTTCGCGCTCGCTGCTGCGCAGCTGCGTGGCGGCCGGCTCGGTCATGAACATGCCCAGGCCGCGGCGCTTCTCGACCAGGCCATCATCGGCCAGTTCCTGGTAGGCGCGCGAAACGGTGATGGGGTTGAGCTGGTAGTCGGCGGCCACCTGGCGCACCGAAGGCAGGGCGTCGCCCGGCTTGAGAATTCCGTCGAGCATCATGGCGATTACGCGCTCCTTCAGCTGGCGGTAGATAGGAGCGCCGTCGCTCCACTGGATGTCGCTCATATTCAGCTCCGTGGGGTCAGCGGCTGTGCGAACGAGAAGTACGGCATGGACAGGGAGCTGTGCAGCCGACGCGGGGGAGGGGGAGAGGGTTCGGCGTTCCCGGCCGTGAAGGGTGCTGCGTCCTGCGGGGTGGCGGGGGAGGAGGGCGCCGGTGGCGCCGGCAGGGTCAGCCAGAGCAGGGCCAAAAAGGTCGAGACGGCCGTGACCGCTGGGGCGGTATGGCGGTGTCGCATCCGGATGTTCATGGTTTCCCCCTGTCTCAGGTGACTGGTGTTGTATGCAACTATAACACCGGCACGCTGTCGTGCAAGCCCTGCTTCCACCCAACTGATGGCAGGGGTGGTCACAGTTTCGAAATATCACGTCAAATGATTGATCTAAATAGGAAACAGGCCTTGCACAGCCAGCGCATTCCGGCCTGTTTCCATTCAGCAACATCGATGCTATGTCATCGCCGGTGCGCTGGCCGGGCATTCCGGCCGCAGCCGCCACGCCATGCAAAGTGCCGCCCGCCCTGCAACGGCAGGCGCTCCGGGCCCCGGTGCTATAGTTCGGCCGATTCCCGGCCCGAGCTGGCCGGAGCCCTGAAACAGCTACTGCGGAATGACCCTCATGCCTCTGCCGACTGCTTTCCCGCGCCGCCTCCGCGGCCTGTCCCTGTTGACCGTCCTGGCCTTCGGTCTGGCCGGTTCGGCCACCGCCCTGGCCGCCGACCTGCTCGATGTGAGCTACCGCCCGCTGGCCGGCAAGCAGCAGGTCAACCTGGAAAAGCGCTACCACGGCCAGGTGCTGCTGGTGGTCAACACCGCCAGCAAGTGCGGCTACACCCCGCAGTACGAAGGCCTGGAGGCGCTGCACAAGCAGTACGCCAGCAAGGGCTTTGCCGTGCTCGGCTTCCCGTCGAATGATTTCAAGGGCCAGGAGCCCGGTGACGAGAAGCAGATCCAGGATTTCTGCACGCTGACCTACGGCGTCAAGTTCCCGATGTTCGAGAAGGTGCACGTCACCGGTCCGGAGGCCACGCCGCTGTACCAGCGCCTGACCGCCGCCACCGGCGTCGCCCCGGGCTGGAACTTCCACAAGTACCTGGTCGGGCGCGATGGCAAGGTCATCGCCCAGTTCGCCAGCAAGGTCACCCCGGATGATCCGCAGCTGAAGGCGGCCATCGACAAGGCACTGGCCGCACCGGCCGTGCATTGAATGAAAGCACGCACGCCTCGACATCTCCGGCGTGCGTGCGACAATGAACGTTTCGCGCCGACGTCGGCGCCCAGACACTTCCAGGAATGCAGCGAATGAAGATGGGAATGCGCGGCGCAGCGGCGTCGGTTCTGATTCTGGCGATGGGCACCTCCGGTGTCGCCCTGTCGCAACAACCGGCCGCACCGGCGGCCGCCAAGGAGACCGCAACCTTGAATTCCCCCAAGCAGAAGCTCGGCTACGCCATCGGTCTGGATGTGGCCAAGTCGTTCGCGCCGATCGCCGATGAAATCGACGTGGCTGCCCTGCGTACCGCCGTCGAGCGTTCGTTCGAAGGCCTGCAGCCGCAGATCACCCAGGACCAGGCCAAGGCCACCGATGCGGCCCTGCGCCAGGTCGTGATGGCCCGCAACGGCCAGCAGGTTCCGGGCATGGCCCCGGGCTCGCAGCCGGCCAAGGTCGACCGCGTCAAGGTCGCGCAGATGATCGGTTCGTACTCGGTCGGCCCGTCGCTGGCGCAGCTGAAGGACGACATCGACACCGCCTCGCTGTTCGAAGCGATCAGCACCGGCCTGACCAAGGGCCAGCCGAAGATGACCGAAGCGGACGCGACCGCGACCATCCAGTCGTTCATGGGCACCAAGCAGGCTGAAATGCAGGCCAAGGCCGCCCAGGCCGCGCAGACCAACCGTCAGGAAGGCAATGCATTCCTGGCCAAGAACAAGACCCAGCCGGGCGTGGTGACCACCGCCTCGGGCCTGCAGTACCAGGTGATCCGCCCGGGCAGCGGCGAGCGCCCGCTGCCGACCAGCAAGGTGCGCGTGAACTACGAAGGCAAGCTGCTGGACGGCACCGTGTTCGACAGCTCCGCCGGTCGTGGCCCGGCTGAATTCGGCCTGGACCAAGTCATCAAGGGCTGGACCGAGGGCGTCGCGCTGATGCCGGTCGGCTCCAAGTACCGCTTCTGGATCCCGGGCGACCTGGCCTATGGCGAGAACGGCACCCCAGGTGGCCCGATCGGCCCGAACGCCGCACTGACCTTCGACGTCGAGCTGCTGGGCGTCCTGCCGTAAGCCGCCAGGAGTCAGCACGGACATGCGCGTTGCGATTTTCGGTACGGGCTACGTCGGTCTGGTGACAGGTACCTGCCTGGCCGATGCCGGCCACCAGGTCGTCTGCGTGGACATCGACCAGGCCAAGGTCGATGGCCTCAACCAGGGCGTCATCCCGATCTATGAGCCGGGCCTGGAGCCGATGGTGAAGGCCAACCATGCCGCATCGCGGCTGGCGTTCACCACCGATGCCGCAGCGGCCATCGGCCACGGGCAGGTGGTGTTCATCGCCGTCGGCACGCCGCCGGACGAGGATGGCAGCGCCGACCTGCAGTACGTGCTCGCCGTGGCCCGCACCATCGGCCGGCACATCAGCGTGCCGACCGTGGTGGTCAACAAGTCGACGGTGCCGGTGGGCACCGCCGACAAGGTGCGTGCGGCGATCGCCGACGAGCTGGCTGCGCGTGGCGCGGACATCGCCTTCGACGTGGTGTCCAACCCCGAGTTCCTGAAGGAAGGCGATGCGGTCGCGGACTGCATGCGCCCGGACCGCATCATCATCGGCGCCTCCAGCGCCGAATCGGTGGCGGTCATGCGCCGCCTGTACGCACCGTTCAACCGCAACCACGACCGCGTGGTGGAAATGGACGTGCGTTCGGCCGAGCTGACCAAGTACGCAGCCAACGCGATGCTGGCCACCAAGATTTCGTTCATGAACGAAATGGCCAACATCGCCGAGCGCGTCGGCGCCGACATCGAGCAGGTCCGCCAAGGCATCGGTTCGGACCCGCGCATCGGCTGGCATTTCATCTACCCGGGCGCCGGCTACGGTGGCTCGTGCTTCCCCAAGGACGTGCAGGCGCTGGCCCGCACCGCGCAGCAGTACGGCCTGGCGCCGAAGCTGCTGGACGCGGTCGAAGCGGTCAACGAGGCGCAGAAGGGCCATCTGTTCGAGCTCATCCAGCGCCACTACGGCGCGGACACCAGCCTGCGCGGGAAGACCTTCGCGGTGTGGGGCCTGGCCTTCAAGCCGAACACCGACGACATGCGCGAGGCCTCCAGCCGCCGCCTGCTGGCCCAGTTGTGGGACGCCGGTGCGCGCGTGCGTGCCTATGACCCGGAAGCCACCCATGAAGCGCAGCGCATCTTCGGCCAGCGTGACGACCTGGTGTTCTGCAGCAGTGCCGAAGACGCACTGCAGGGCGCCGATGCGGTCGTCGTGGTGACCGAGTGGAAGCAGTTCCGCAGCCCCGATTTCCAGGCGCTGCATTCGCAGCTGCAGGATGCGGTGGTGTTCGATGGCCGCAACCTGTACGACCCGTCCGAGGTCGAGGCTGCCGGTCTGGCTTACTACGGCATTGGCCGGGGACGTTCGTTGCATGTCTGATTCATCGAGTGAACGCGAGCAGGCGCTGGAAGCGCGCCTGGTAGAACTGGAAATGCGCGTGTCCTTCCAGGAACACGCGCTGGCCGAATTGAGCGATGCGCTGGCCGATGCACGCATGCAGGGCAGCCGCAATGCCGATGTGCTGCGCGTGCTGCTGGAAGACCTGGGCAAGGTCCGCAATGCATTGCATTCTTCTGATCCGGCGAGCGAACCGCCGCCGCCGCACTACTGATCTGATTCCTATGAGCGATACCCTCCGCGACCAGCTGATGGGCCTGGGCTTCAAGCCGGCACCCAAGCCCGAGCGCAAGAATGATGGCCCCCGCCGTGATGGCCGCCCGCAGGGCAAGGGTGGCAATGGCAATGGAAAGCCGCAGGGCGCTGGCAAGGGCGAGCACACGCCTGGCGAGCGTCGTGGCCACGGTAATGGCGGACCCGGCAAGCCCGGCAAGCCTGGCCAGTCGCGCGGCCCGGGCCAGCAGGGCCCGCGCAAGCCGCGTACGGCCGAAGAGATGGACCTGGCCAAGGCCTACGCCATCCGCGCGCAGAAGGAAAAGGAAGAGCGCATCGAGACCGAGCGCCTGAAGCAGGAAGAAGCGCGCCAGCGCCGCGAGGCCAAGGCCAAGCTGGAAGAACTGCTGAAGGACAAGGCTCTCAATGACGAGGCGGCCGACATCGCCCGCCACTTCCCGTATGGCGGCAAGATCAAGCGCATCTACGTGACCGCCGCGCAGCTGGCCGCACTCAACGCCGGTGAGCTGGGCGTGGTCCAGCTCAACGGCCGTTACCTGCTGGTGACCGCCGAGCTGCTGGCGCAGTCCGAAGCGGTGTTCGCCGCGTCGGTGGCGCTGAAGGTCGATCCGAACGCGCCGGCCGAGGAAGATCCGTACGCGGACCCGCAGTTCCAGGTGCCGGACGACCTGGTCTGGTAATGGATTGAGTTGCCTGCCACGCCCGCCGACGTGGCAGTTGGGGGAAGGGCAGGATGACGGCTGAGGCAGGGCGCGGTTACGTACCGCACATCGATGGACTGCGCGCGATCGCCGTATTGGCGGTGATCGTGTTCCACCTGGACCCGGCCTGGCTGCCGGGCGGGTTCACCGGCGTGGACGTGTTTTTCGTCATTTCCGGTTTCGTGGTCAGTGCGTCGGTGCATCGCCTGCCGCCACTGTCGCTGGGTGCTTCGATGCTGCGCTTCTATGCGCGGCGCATCCGTCGCATCGCACCTGCACTGGTCACCTGCCTGCTGGTCACTGCGGTGGCCAGCGTGCTCTTCATTCCCGAATCGTGGTTGAGCGAGGCCAGTGACAAGACGGGCCTGATGGCCTTCTTCGGCCTCAGCAACTGGGTGCTGGCCGCGGTCGGCAACGATTATTTCGCGCCCAAGGCCGAGTTCAATCCCTATACCCACACCTGGTCATTGGGCGTGGAAGAGCAGTTCTACCTGCTGTTCCCGCTGTTGTTCCTGGCCTGGGCACGGGGCGCACGTGGGCGCTGGCTGAGCCTGGGCCTGTTCCTGCTGGTCAGCGCGGCGTCGCTGCTGCATGCGGCAGTGCTGGGTCTGCGCGACGTGCCGCCTTCCTGGGCGTTCTACGCCACGACCACGCGGCTGTGGCAGCTGGGCGTGGGCGTGCTGCTGTTCCAGCTGCTGCATGTGCGCGCATCGCTCGACCCGCTGACCCAGCGCTCGCTGGCCCGTGGTGCGTGGATGTTCTCGCTGCTGGCCGCGCTGTCGCTGGCCCTGCTGGGCTGGGCGTTGTGGACCGCGCGCGCTGGACACTCACCGTGGCCCGATGGCCTGCTGCCGGCGTTCGCCACGGCGGGCCTGCTGTGGTCGCTGCATCACCATCCGCGGGCCTGGATCGGCCGCGTGCTGGCCAGCGCGCCCATGCGCCGCATCGGCCTGCTGTCCTACTCGCTCTACCTCTGGCATTGGCCGGTGTTCGTGCTGATGCGCTGGACCGTAGGCCTGGAAACACCGCTGCAGATGCTCTCGGCGACGTTGCTGGTGGCGCTGCTGTCCTGGTTGTCGTGGCGCTGGGTGGAGCAGCCCTTCCGTGGCCCGTTGGCGCCGCGCGCGACGTCGCTGCGCTGGGTGGCCAGTGGCGCTGCCGCGCTCGTGCTGGCCGGCGCCCTGCAGATGCTGCTGTACTCGCAGGCATCGCTGCTGTCATTCAGCACCGTCAGCCGCAATGCAGCGGACTGGTACGCCAGCAGCAGGCGCGTAGCCGACGATTTCCCGGGTTGCGCGCTGGTGACCAGCAAGCATCGCTTTGAAGGGGGCAGTGCCCGCACCTATGCGCGCGGACGCTGTGATCGTCCTGTCCCCGCGGCCGCACCCGCCCGCGTGTTCGTGGCCGGCGATTCGCATGCCATGGCCTACATCGAGCTGCTGCAGCGGCTGGCGCTGGATTCCGGTGCGCAGGTTTCGCTGTATGGCCGTGGCGGCTGCCCGCAGGTCAGCCTGCAGAAGTGGCGGGGAGCGGGCGCAGGCTGCGAAGCCTTCGACGCGGCCGTGTTCGCCGACATCAGCCAGCGGGCGCAGCCCGGCGACGTGGTGGTGCTGGTGTCACTGCGGGTTCCGCGCCTGTCCGACCAGTTCGTGCTGTTCGATGCCGCGGCGCAGCTCGCGGGTGAACGCACGCCGGAGGCGGCCGCAGGCCGTGACGCTGAGGTGGCCGAGGCGATCGCCCAGTGGAAGCCATTGGCCGAGCGCGGCGTGCGCATCGTGATGGAGGCGCCCAAGCCCGTGCTGCCAGCACCGCCATACCGGTGTTCGGATGCGTTCAACGCCGACAATGAAGTCTGCCGCAATGGACTGGTCAGCACACGCGCGGACATGGAGGCGCTGCGTGCGCCCATGCTCGGCAGCCTGCAGCAGGTGGTCGATGGCCTGCCGGGTGCGGTGATGTGGGACCCGCTGCCGGTGCTGTGTGACGACACCCTGTGCCCGGCACAGCGCGATGGCCGGCCGCTGTACTTCGATGGCGACCACGTCAGTGGTTATGGCAACCGCGTGCTGCTGCCGTCACTGCAGAAGGTCCTGCGCCAGCCCTGAAGCGGCGCATGGCGTTCACTCCGCGCGGGCGACGCGGCGCCGCGCGCGGATCAACGGCAGGCTCAGCGCGAAGAAGCACAGCAGGGCGCCGACCAGGGCGAAACCGCTGCCGGCCAGGAACGCCGTGCGGCCATTGTCGATGGTCCACAGCTGGCCAGCGATGAGTGCGCCCAGCACGCCACCCACACCGGACGAGAAGCCGTACAGCAGGCCCTGGCCATGGCCGTTGAGCCGGCCGGGGAAATAGGTTGCAAGCATCTGCATCGCCGCGGCGAAGAACGCGGCGAAGCCCAGCGCGTGTGCGGTCTGCGCCACCAACATCACCGGCAGGTTTTCCGGGAAAAGCGCGGTGACCGCCCAGCGCAGGCAGGAACTGACCAGTGCGATCAGCAGCATCCAGCTGGCGTCGTAGCGGCGGAAGAAGCGGCCGATGGTGAAGAACACGCCCACCTCGAACACCACGCCGATGGTCCACAGCAGGCCGAGGGTGGAAGTACGGTAGCCGTGGTGGTCCATGTAGACCGAGAAGAACGTGTAGTACGGCCCGAACGACAGCTGTTCCATGAAGGCGGCGAGGAAGAACGCCAGCACCGGCGGGCGGCGCACGATCTGCCAGAAGCCGCTGGCATCGCCCTCGGCCTTGCCGATATCGCGCGCGTACTGGTTGCTGAAGGCCGAGACTACCAGCAGGGCGAACAGCGGCAGCATCATCCATGGCAGCAGCCCGGCGCGGTTGCCGCTGCCATCGCCTTCGATCAGCCAGCCGAACAGGGTGACGATGGCGATGAAGCCCAGCGAGCCCCAGACCCGGATCAGCCCGTAGCGATGACTGTCACTGCCCAGGTGGGTGAGGGTGATCGACTCGAACTGCGGCATCACCGCGTTGTAGAAGAAGCAGAACACCACCATGGCCGGATACATCCACGGCTGTGGCAGTGGCAGCAGGAACACCGCGAAGCTGAGCAGGGTCAGCACGCAGCCCCCGCGCAGCAGGCGGATCGGGCGCGGTGAGGCCGCCGCCAGCGATGTCCAGGTGCTGGGCGCGATCACGCGCGTGGCGTACCACAGGCCCATCATCACGCTGATGGCGGTGACGCTCATGCCGCGCGCGGTCAGGAACAGGCTCCAGTACGGCGTGAAGGCGCCCAGCGCCGCGTAGTAGAACAGGTAGAAACTGGACAGGCGGGCGGCGGGAACGGTCATCGCGGGAATCATGCACGGTAGCGCCGGGCCACGCCCGGCGGAGATGGAGATGAGGCCGGGCATGGCC
>JAFAFD010000414.1 GCA_023423675.1 Pseudomonadota bacterium
TCGTCGGCTTCGATGATCTGGCCTCGTCCAGCTTCCTGACGCCGCCGCTGACCACCATCCGCCAGCCAATGCGGGAAATCGGTGCGCGGGCGGTCAACCTGCTGCTGGCGATCATCGAACGCGTCGATGTGCCGCTGCAGCAGACGCTGGATTTCAGCCTGATGCTGCGGGGCTCGACGGCCGCGCCGCCTCTGCAGCCACGCGCCTGACCGATTCCACTATGCAGGGGCGTCCGCAATGGGCTCCTTGCATACGAAGAACGCGCAGTAGGCAACGACGCATGCCATCGCGGAGATGATCACGACCGAGGCATAGCTCCAGCGGATCGAAACATGGGCGCCGGCTCCGCCGACCACGCCGTACATGAGAAGTATGAGAGCGCTGGAGACAGCGTTGGCTGCAGTCTGCACCCGCCCCTGCATCCCCTTCTCGGTAAGCCGCTGGGCGGCGGTAGTCACCACCGGCCAGGCTGCCAAGCATGTGCCGATTACAAAGTAAAGGAAGAATGCCTTCCAGAACGAACTGGTCAGGGCAAAGATCGCAAATGAGAAGCTCATTACAAGTGTCGCGGTCACCAGCGCAGGACCGTAGCCCCATCGCGTTGCGGCAGCGGGGAGGGCGAACGCCCCGACCACGGCACCAACCGACAGCGAAGCTTCGATTGCACCAAACTGGCCTGAGCTCAGGCCCAGCACCACCTTGGCGAACGGCGCAAGCAGGATGCTGGTCGTCATAAGAGTGACGTAAACGAGCATCTGTACGCTGTACAGGAGTATCAGCCTGTGATCGCTCAGTAGGTAGCGGATGCCGTCTCGGCTGTCCTGCCAGTAGCTTCCCCTGCTGGTTGGATCCAAGCGGAATTCCAGATGCTCCTTTCGCACGAACAACATGCAGAGAAAAGCCGCTGCGAAAAGGCCAGCAGTTATCAGCAGCACGGTCGGCGGTGAAGTGATCATCATGAGTGCTCCACTGATGGGCATACCAATGATGAAACCAACCTCAAATGCGATGTCGACCATGGAGTTGGCATGCAGAAGCCTGCTGTCATCGACCAGCTCGCGAACCATGGCCAACAGTGCCGGTGTGTACAGGGCAGCACAGGAGCCCATTACGAACGCAAGCGCCATCAGCACGGCAACGCCCGGCTGCCAGACATGGAGTGCGGCGGCAGCAAAAAGAGCGACCACGCGCAGGACCTTCGTCGCCATGACGATGTGACGTCTGTCCGCCCGGTCGACCAGCAGGCCGATTGCGGGCGCAAACAGCAGGGAGGGAAGCCAGAAACACACCATCAGTCCCGCCAGCGCGGATACGGAAGCGTGTTGGTTGACGACGGTCCATGACATGGTGAGCAGTACCATGCCAGCGCCGACGTTCGCCAACAGACAGCTGATGATGACCCAGCGCACGGCCGGGGTACCCAGAAGCGTGGTCCGCGGGCTCGAGTGACTCATTCGTTGCTCCTGCATGGGGTTCAAGAAGTGGTGTCGGCTACATCCAGGACAAAGTCGTCTTGGTTGAGTGTGATCGCTCTGTTGCTTTCCACTGCTGAAACCTTGCCACTTCTCTGTTCGGTCGACATGCCGCGTCGAGGTTGGATGTCGGTGAAGGTTGACGGGCAAAGTCGACCTCATCCCTAGGGGCAGCTGAGAGGCGGTGGAGTACAGGCCGTGAGCAGCAGTGAAGTGGACTCACGGAACTTCCGAAGACGCCAGCGCATTCAATGCGTCGTTGACGACACAAATGCCCGGCACGGAAGGCGTCGCAGGCGGGCGGAATGCGTCCGTACGCGCCCGAGCGGTTTCTTGATGGGGCGGGGCAGTACCATGGGCCACCCCAGTGGATGTGCTGCCATGACCGACGTGATCCTTGCCCCGCCCAGGCCACCTGCCGCGCGCATCGCTGCCTGGCTGTTGATGCTGCTGGGCATGTGGCTGGCCCTGAAGCTGGGCCTGGTGGTCACCCTGCTGTCGGGCCTGCTGGTGTTCCAGCTGACCCACGTGCTGGCCAACACCGTGGAAGGCAAGCTGCCGCCGGGACGGGCGCGCGCCTTCGCGGTCATCGTGCTGTCGGCGGTCATCATCGGTGTGCTGGTGCTGGCCGGTATCGGCGTGGCCTCGTTCTTCCGCAACGAGACCGGCGGCCCCGACGTGCTGCTGGCGCGGCTGATGGACATCCTCAATACCTCGCGGCACCAGGTGCCCGCACTGCTGCAGCCGTACATACCCGAAGACCTGACGCGGCTGCGCGAGGCGGTGAACGAATGGGCCGCCGAGCACCAGCGACAGCTGGGCGTGGCCGGCACGTCGGTGGTGCAGGTGGGCGTGCGCGTGCTGATCGGCATGGTGCTGGGTGCGATGATCGCCCTGTACGACGAGTTGCCGCTGCCGAAGATGGGGCCGCTGGCGCAGGAACTGATCGGGCGCACCACGCGCCTGGCCGTGGCCTTCCGCCAGGTGGTGTTCGCCCAGGTGAAGATCTCGCTGCTCAATACGGTGTTCACCGCGGTGTTCCTGCTGGGCGTGCTGCCGCTGTTCGGCGTGCACCTGCCACTGTCTAAGACGCTGGTGCTGATCACTTTCCTCGCCGGCCTGCTGCCGGTGGTGGGCAACATCATCTCCAACACCATCATCACCATCGTGGCGCTGTCGGTGTCGTTCTACGTGGCGGTGGCGGCGCTGCTGTACCTGATCGTCATCCACAAGCTGGAGTACTTCCTCAACGCGCGCATCGTCGGCGGCGAGATCCAGGCGCGGGCCTGGGAGCTGCTGCTGGCGATGCTGGTGATGGAAGCGGCATTCGGCCTGGCCGGGCTGGTGGCCGCCCCGGTGTTCTACGCCTACCTGAAGCGCGAACTGGTCGACCAGGGCTGGATCTGATCCCGGCCTGGTCGCCCCGCATTGGCGCCGGGCCATGCCTGGTGTCCAAGCGCCGGTAGCGCCGGGCCCTGCCTGGTGTCCAAGAGCCGGTAGCGGCGGGGCCAGGGCGGGCGGCGGGGGGGGCGGCGGCGG
>JAFAFD010000458.1 GCA_023423675.1 Pseudomonadota bacterium
CGCCTCGGCGCAGTACGGTTCGGACGCCATCGCCGGTGTCATCAACATCATTCTTGAAGACAGCCCAGGCACCGAGATCACCGCGGGCTACTCGCAGTACGCGCAGGGCGATGGTGCTTCGCGTGACTTCAGCGCCCGCACCGGCTGGGCACTGGGCGACTACGGCAGCCTGGCGCTGTTCGCTGAATCGTCGAATTCCGATGCCACCTCGCGCACCCGCCAGCGTCCCGATGCCATCGCCTTCCAGGCCGCGCACCCGGATCTGGACGTGCCCAACCCCGTGCAGCGCTGGGGCCAGCCGGAGCTGGAAAGCCGCCGCGTGGGCTTCAACCTGAAGGCCAACGCCAGCGATACGCTGGAGGTCTATGCCTTCGGCCTGTACAGCCACAGCGATGGCGTCAGCGATTTCAACTGGCGCAACCCGGACACCACCACCGGCGCCTACCGCACTACCAGCATCTTCCCCGGCTGGGATCTGCGTTCCATCTACCCGGTGGGCTTCAGCCCGCAGTACGGCAACGTGCAGAACGACCTGCAGCTGGTGGGTGGCCTGCGCGGCGAGATCACCCCCAAGCTGCGCTGGGATGTCAGCGCGTCGTACGGCCGCAACGCCATCGATTACAGCCTGGACAACGCGATCAACGCTTCGCTTGGCCCGGACAGCCCGACCTCGTTCGACCTCGGCCGCCTGACCCAGACCGAGAAGAACGCCAACATCGATTTCAACTACGAGTGGGATGTCGCCGCGCTGGCCAAGCCGGTCAACGTCGCCTTCGGTGCCGAGTTCCGCCAGGAAACCTATGAAGTGCGTGCCGGCGATCCGGCTTCGTACGCCGTCGGCCCCGGCGCAGCGGCCGGCCTGGAAGCCAATGCCAACGGCGCACCGGGCTTCTCCGACACCCAGGCCGGCAAGTGGGACCAGCGCAGCCACGCCGCCTACGTCGATATGGAAGTGCCGCTGGGCGAGCGCTGGAGCATCGGTGCCGCCGGCCGTTATGAAGACTTCTCCAGCTTTGGCAATACCGTGGACGGCAAGCTGTCGGCGCGCTTTGCCATCACCCCGGACGTGGCCCTGCGCGGTACGTTCTCCACCGGCTTCCGCGCGCCCACCCCGGCGCAGTTGAACACCACCAGCACCACCCAGGGCCTGGACACGCGCACGCTGCAGATCTTCACCAGCGGCCGCCTGTCGCGGAATGATCCGCTGGCGCAGCTGCTCGGCGCCAAGCCGCTCACCCCGGAAGAATCGCGCACCGCCTCGCTCGGCCTGACCTGGCGCACCGATGTGGGCCTGTCCGGTTCGGTGGATGTGTACCGCATCAGGCTCAGCGACCGCTTCAGCCAGTCGGCCAGCTTCACGATTCCGGCCGGCACACCCAATCCGCTGGGCTACACCTCGGTCAACTACTTCACCAACGACTTCGACACCACCACCAGCGGCGTCGACGTGGTCGGCAACTACCTGCGCGATCTCGGCACCGGCCGCATGACGCTGACCCTGGCCTACAACTTCAACCGCACCCGCGTGGACAACGGCAGCACCTCGGTGGCTACCAACGAGACCCAGCGCGTGCTGTTCGAAGACCGCCTGCCGGAGCACAAGGGCAGCTTCACCGGCACCTGGGACGTGGGTGCGTGGTCGCTGATGGCGCGCGTGCGCTACTACGGCGCCTGGACCGATTCGACCGGCAATGCGACCGGCGATATCTACCAGCGCTTCGGTGACATGACCTTCCTCGACCTGGCCGCCGGCTACCGCATCAACGAGCACCACAGCCTGCGCGTGGGCGTGGACAACGTGTTCGACCGCTACCCGGACGAGGCGACCTTCCAGGCCAGCCGCGGCCTGATCTACTCGCGCAACGCACCCTACGACACCGACGGTGCCAACGTGTACGCGCAGTACCGGCTGACCTTCTGATGGACAGCCGCCGCCGTAACCTGCTGCGCGCCGGCACCCTGCTGCCGGCCGCCGCAGCGCTGTCTTCACTGCCTGCCATGGCTGCTGCACGCTACCCTGCGGCCATGGAGATTCCTGCAACGACCGTGGCGCCGGACGTGCTGGCCCGCGATGAAGGCTACTGGGCCGCCGTGGCCAGCCACTTCGACATCACCGATGAAGTGAACCACCTGGAAAACGGCTACTGGGGCGCGATGGGTCGCGAGACCCTGGCCAGCTACCAGCGGCACACCGCCGAGGTGAACCGTGGCAACGCCTGGTACGGGCGCCAGACGTTCCCCGCCGAGTACATGGCCGTGCACCGCCAGGTGGCCGACATGCTGGGCGTGGGCGCCGACGAGATCGCACTGACCCGTGGCGCCACCGAGGCGATGCTGGCCCTGATCGGCGGCAACAACCGCCTCTCGCCGGGCGACCAGGTGCTGTACGCCGACGTGGACTACGACAGCATGATCGGCGCCATGCGCTGGCTGCAGCAGCGGCGCGGCGTGCAGGTGGAGCGCATCGCCCTGCCTGCGGTGCCCGACCGCGCGCAGATCCTGCAGGCCTACGATGCCGCCTTCGCGCGGCTGCCGAAGCTGAAGCTGGTGCTGCTGACCCAGGTCAGCCACCGCCACGGCCTGGTGCTGCCGGTGGCCGAGATTGCCGAGCGTGCGCGTGCACGCGGTATCGATGTGATCGTCGATGCCGCCCATGGCTTCGGCCAGATCGCCTTCGCCGTGCCGGACCTGAAGGCCGATTTCGTGGGCATCAACCTGCACAAGTGGATCGGCGCGCCGGTGGGCGTGGGCGCAATGTACGTGCGCAAGGGCCGCGTGGCCGACCTCGACCCGTACATGGGCGAGACCGATGATGGTCGCGTGGGCAGCCGCGTGCATACCGGTACAGTGAATTTCGCCGCGTATCTGGCGTTGCCCGAAGCGATTGCCCTGCACCAGCGCATCGGTTCGGCCAACAAGCAGGCACGCCTGCGTTACCTGCGCGAGCGCTGGACGGTGCCCGCGCGGCAGATGGCGCACCTGGAAGTGCTGTCCTCGCCGGACCCGGCATTGGCCAGCGCACTGGCCAGCTTCCGCCTGCGCGGCCGTACCAGCGTGGCCGACAACATGGCCCTGCAGAAGCGCCTGCTGGATGAGCACCGCGTGTTCACCACGCATCGCGATGGCCTGGAATCAGGCGCCTGCGTACGGGTCACACCCTCGGTGTTCACCCGGCCGCAGCAGATGGACGCGCTGGTGGAAGCGCTGGCCGCGTTGGCCTGAGGCCGCTCTGGTGTGGGGTCAGAGCCCTGGTGGGTGCCGACCGTTGGTCGGCACATCCCTCCGGGCGCCGCACGCCCCACCCATGCCATCATGCATGGGCCAAGTCTCGCGGCCCTTGCTCAAGGAAGACCGATGGTCAGGAAAGACCCGGACATCGAAACCCCCGTGGACGAGGCCTTCCGTCCCACCCTGGCCTGGATGGCCAACGAGATTGCCGCCGACCGCGCGCCACAGGCCGCGAACGTGCCCACATGCAGCGCCGACACCTGGCGCGTCATCACCGGCATCCTCGAGGACTACGGCGAAACCCTGGTGCCGCTCCCCGAGGCCGCCTGGGAAACCTCGGTCAGCCAGTGGTACGGCGAGCGCTGGAAGGTCCTGGTCGACCTGCATACCGTCGCGGAAGGGCGAAGTGACCTGGTAATAGACGTGGATATCGTCGAATCCGAGGCCGGTTTCCAGTACACCCTGCATCTGGTCTACGTTCCCTGAGGAGGCACGATGAAGCCGAAACAATTCCGACTCACCGCCGAGCAGATCAGCCCGTTGCTGGAAGGCTATGGCGCGTGCATCGCCACCGATCGCATCACCGTTGACGGCCAGCCCGTGGGCTACTGCTATCGCGAGGAGCCCGACAACGACGTGGAGAGTGGCTGGCGCTTTCTGGCCGGCGACGAGACCGAGGAGTACCTGGACGAACCGGGAAACTCTGGCGTGTACAACGTGAACACCATCGCCAACTACGATCGTGCCGTCCTGGCAGTGGTCGACGCGCCAGCGGGTACCGCCTTCGAACGCAGTGAAGACGGAAGTCTGCTGCCGGTCTGATCGGTGATGCCACGATTGGCGGATGCCGCCGGTTGGTCGGCACATCCATCCACGCATGGCGTGGATCTACTGGTAGATGCCAACCTTGGTTGGCACGTCCATCCGGGCAATTGATCCCGGCATCTCCCATCCTGGTGGGTGCCGGCCGTTGGTCGGCACATCCCTCCGCGACCGTGGCACATCCATCCTAGCCCGGCGGCACTCCCATCGACCATCATCGCGCGACCTCCCCGCCGGCTGTGCTACTACGGCCGTGTACCCCCTTCCTCTCCGGAGCACGACCATGGTCAACCCCGTCGCCCAGGCCCATCGCGGCTTGGGTACCACGCTTTTCAGCCTGCTGAATCCGATACCGTTCGGCTTCTTCGTCGGCGCCCTCATCTTCGACATCCTCTATCTCAACACCGCCGAGGTGATGTGGGGCAAGGCGGCCGCCTGGCTGATCACTTTCGGCCTGCTCATCGCCATCATCCCGCGGCTGATCAACCTGTTCGCCGTCTGGCGCCGCAACGGCACCGCCACCGGCCTGGATCGCGTGGATTTCCTGCTCAACCTGGTCGCCATCGTGCTGGCCATCTGGAACGCCTTCGTACACAGCCGCGATGCCTACGCGGTGGCCGTGCCGGGCACCATCCTTTCCGCGTTGACCGTGGGCCTGATCGCCATCGGTTTCATCCTGCTGTCGCTGCAGCTGCCGGTGCTGCACGGAGGTCGTCATGGCTGATCGCATCCTGCCCACGCTGGGCATCCTCTCGCTCTCGGTGATGCTGGCCGCCTGCGCGGGCAAGGCCGAATACCACCCGGCCGACCAGTCCGGTGCGCAGCCGCCGCTGCCCAAGCCGGCCAACTTCCTCATGCCGCCCATGCAGGTGCCCAAGGGCGTGGGCTGGGCCGACGGCCAGGCGCCCACCGTGGCCGAGGGCCTGAAGATCGAGCGCATCGCTGCCAACCTGCAGCACCCGCGCCGCCTGCTCACCCTGCCCAACGGCGATGTGCTGGTGGTGGAAGGCAACGGCCCCGGCGAAGAGCCGGTCACCACGCCCAAGCAGTGGATTGCCGGCAAGGTGAAGGCGCGCTCGGGCAAGGCCGGCAAGGGCGGCAACCGGGTCACCCTGCTGCGCCGCACGCCGGGCACCGACACCTGGACCCAGCACGTCTACATCGAAGGCCTGCATTCGCCGTTCGGCATCCAGCTCATCGGTGACACGCTGTACGTGGCCAACACCGGCAACATCATGCAGTACCACTACGTGCCCGGCGAAACCCGCATGACCGACAAGGGCCGCGAGTTCACCGACCTGCCCAGCACCATCAACCACCACTGGACCAAGGATCTGCGCGCGAGCGCCGATGGCAGCAAGCTGTACGTGGGCGTGGGCTCCAACAGCAACATCACCGAGAACGGCCTGGCTGTCGAATACCGCCGCGCGGTGGTGCTGGAAGTGGA
>JAFAFD010000120.1 GCA_023423675.1 Pseudomonadota bacterium
CCCGTCCGCCCACGGGATGGCCGCCGCGCGGCCGCCACTACCCTCAACGGCGGGCGGCGTCGCTCTTCTCACGGGCGCCGTGGAACTCCGACTCCTTCTCCCACTGCGGCCAGCGGCGGCTGTTGGCCAGCTCGGCGCCCAGGTCGTAGACCAGCAGGGTGTCGGCGGCATGGCCGGCCGGGTCCCAGCTCGGGGTCCAGGCGTCGCAGGCCTGGTGGTAGCAGTCGGCGAAGTACTTCTCGCGCAGCGCGCGGCCGGCCTCGACGCCGCCGTCCAGCTTGTCCAGGCCCGGGCCGATGGTGATGGCCGGCACGCCCAGGCGGGCGAAGGCGAAGTGATCAGCGCGGTAGAAGAAGCCCGCTTCCAGGTTCGGGTCGGGGCTGTAGCTGCGGCCACGGGCCTTGGCCACGCGCTCCAGGTCGCCCTCCAGCGACACCCGGCCCTTGCCCCACGAGGCGATGTCACGGGTCGCGCCATCCGGGCTGAACATTTCGATGTTCAGCACGGCCGCGGTCTTTTCCAGCGGTGCCAGCGGGTGTGCGGCGTAGTAGCTGGCACCCAGCAGGCCCTTCTCTTCGGCCGTCAGGGCGACGAAGTACAGGCTGCGCTGCGGCTGCGGGCCGGCGGCGAACACGCGGCCCAGTTCCAGCACGGTGGCCACGCCGGTGGCGTTGTCGATGGCGCCGTGGCGGATGCGGTCACCCTTGGCATCGGGCTGGCCGATACCGAAGGCATCCCAGTGCGCGGAGAAGATCACGGCCTCATCGCCATGCTCGCCGCCGGGCAGCTTGGCCACCACGTTGCGGGTCACCACCGGCTCGCGCTTGATCGCGAAATCCACGCTCAGCTTCGCGTTGTCCAGCACCACTGGACGGAAGTCGGCCTGCATGGCCTTGCGCTTCTCGGCGTCGAAATCCAGGCCGGCGTCGGCGAAGATCGCCTCGGCCAGCTCGCGCTGCATCCAGCCACGCAGCGGCGTGTGCTGGGCCATCGCTTCGGCCTGGCCGCGCTCGATGTCGAACAGCGGCGAGGTGCCCGAGCTCTTCACCGTGGCCCAGCCGTAGGCGGCCGGCGCGGTCTCGTGCACGATCAGCACGCCCTCGGCACCGCGGCGCGCGGCTTCCTCGAACTTGTAGGTCCAGCGGCCGTAGTAGGTCACCGCCTTGCCATCGAACGCACCCGGGGCATCGGCTTCGAAGTCGGCGTCGTTGATCAGCACCACGGCAATCTTGCCGTGCAGATCCACGTCCTTGTAATCGTTCCAGTGCCGTTCCGGTGCGTCGATGCCATAGCCGACGAACACCAGCGGTGCGTTGTTGATCTGCACGCGCTTGCGCGGCTGCAGGCTCTGCAGGGTCACGTCCACGCCATTGGCCAGCGTGCGCATGCCCTTCTTCAGCTGCAGGCTGGCCTTGGCCGGGCCGTCCAGCTGCGCGCGCACCAGCGGCACCTTCTGCACCCAGCTGCCATCGGGGCCGCCGGGCTGCAGGCCGTAGCTGCGGAACTGCTCGATCAGGTACTGCACGGTGCGCTCTTCGCCTTCGCTGGCTGGTGCGCGGCCTTCGAATTCGTCCGAAGCGAGCACCTGCACGTGACGCGACAGTGCCTGCGGATCGATGCCGCCACCGGGCAGGTCGTTGGCCGCATGGGCCAGGCCCCCGACGAAGAGGCAGGACGACAGCAGCAACACACGCATCGGATTCACGGCAATACCACGGCAGGAAGGGGAGTCACCAGAGTGTAACGTGGTCGTGACACCGCCGCGCAGGCCTTCCGGTCAGCGGGATGCGCGGTCCAGCCAGCAGGCCAGGCCCTGCGCGTTCAGCTCGATGTCCATCGCCAGCACCTCGGCCACTGCGGCCTGGTCCAGCGCGCAGCCATGCTGCTGTGCACGTTCCAGGTAGAGCGCCTGCAGCGCGGCCAGCAGGCAACGGTGGCGGTCCGGGCGCCCATCGCACTGGCGGCCGATCGTCGCCATCGCGTCGATCTGCTCGAACAGGTCGTCGGCCAGCTTCTGCACCTGCTGCACGCGGCCATAGTGAGTGAGGTACATCGCCTGCGGGCCGTAGCCCAGCATGCGCTGGATCGACGCCTTCATCGCCTCCGGATCGAACTGCACCGGCGAGGACGTCGGGAAAATGAAGGCACCCTGCGCACTGTCCAGCTCGCGATAGGAAATGCCGAAGGTATCGCCGGTGAACCAGCTGCGGCTGCGCGCATCCCACACGCAGTAGTGATGCAGCGCATGCCCCGGCGTGTGCAGCAACAGCAGTTCACGGCCGGCCAGGTCGATGCGGTGGCCGTCTTCGGCCACCACCACGCGGGCCTCGGGAATCGCTTCGATGCGGCCGTAGCTGCGTGCGATTTCCTCGGCGCCGTAGACCGCCGTGGCACCGGCAATCAGCCGGGTCGGGTCGATCATGTGCGGCGCGCCGCGCGGGTGCAGCACGGCCTTCGCATTCGGAAGCTGCTGCATCAGCAGGCCGGCGCCACCGGCATGGTCCAGGTGCACGTGGGTCAGCAGCAGCCAGTCCACCGCCTCCACGCCCAGCCCTGCATCGGCCAGCGCCTGCAGCATGGCCGGCACGGACAGGCCGGTACCGCAGTCGACGAACGCCGCGCGGCCGTTCTCGACGATGAGGTAGGCCGCGTCGAAGTCGGGACGCTGGAAACCGGTATCGATGGTGTGGATGCTGGGATCGGCGGTCATCGGCACGCACCTGGCAGGATCAGGAACAGACCCCCATGGTAGGCGCGGGCATGAGGCCGGTTCGATGCGGCTTTGGTCGGAGGGGGCTTCTGTAGAGTCGAGCCATGCTCGACTAGGCGGAAAAGCAGTCGAGCATGGCT
>JAFAFD010000183.1 GCA_023423675.1 Pseudomonadota bacterium
ACCCTGCCCGCCATGGAGGTGCGCCGATGAGCGATTTCGTCCGCATCGTGGAAGTGGGCCCGCGTGACGGTCTGCAGAACGAAAAGCAGGCGGTAGCCACCGCCGACAAGATCGCCCTGATCGACCGCCTGTCCGCCACCGGCCTGCGCACCATCGAAGCGACCAGTTTCGTCAGCCCGCGCTGGGTTCCGCAGCTGGCCGATGCGGCCGAGGTCTATGCCGGCATCGACCGCCGTCCCGGCATCGCCTACCCGGTGCTGGTTCCCAATGAGCAGGGCTATGACCGTGCGCGCGCCGTGGGCGTACAGGAAGTGGCGGTGTTCACCGCCGCCTCCGAGGCCTTCAACCGCACCAACACGAATGCCGGCATCGACGAGTCCCTGGCCCGCTTCGCGCCGATCCTGCGCCGTGCAGCCGAGGACGGCGTGCGCGTGCGCGGCTACGTCTCCACCGTGCTGGGCTGTCCCTACCAGGGGGAGGTGCCGCTGGCCGACGTGGTGCGCGTGGCCCGTGCCCTGCATGAGATGGGCTGCTACGAAATCTCGCTGGGCGACACCATCGGCGTCGGCACCCCGCACAGGGCGCGGGCCATGCTGAAGGCGGTCGCCGCCGACATTCCTATGAGCGCCCTGGCCGTGCACTTCCACGATACCTACGGCCAGGCGATCGCCAACATCGCCAGCTGCCTGGAGGAAGGCGTGCGCGTGGTCGACAGTGCGGTGTCCGGCGCCGGCGGCTGCCCCTATGCCAAGGGCGCCAGCGGCAACGTGGCCAGCGAGGACGTGGTCTACCTGTTGCAGGGCCTGGGCCTGGACTGCGGCGTGGACCTGCCGGCCCTGGCCGAAACCGGGCGCTGGCTGGCCGGCCTGCTCGGCCGCGCCACTGCAAGCCGGGTCGGGCAGGCCCTGGCGGCGACATGAACGACAGCGGCCCGCGCGACGTCCCGGCCTACGGCGAAGCATCCGCCGTGACCGACGACGCGTTGGCCGCACTGCAGGCCGCACTGGCCTGCGCCCCGCCCGCCGCGCAGGCCCGCCTGCTGCGCCAGGCGATGGAGGCACTGATCGACGCCCGCCTGCGCATGGGCGAGGCACAGGAACGCTACGCCGCCCTGTTCGATGCGGTGCCCGACCCGGTCAGCATCCTCAGTGCCGACGGCGTGGTGCTGGACGTCAACCGCGCCGGCGTCCACGCCTACGACCGCCCCCGCGAGGCCATCGTCGGCCAGCCGATCGAGCTGCTCAATCCCGACCTGCCCAGCGACCACCTTCAGCCGGTCTGGGAAGCGCTGAACCGCGGTGACACCTATGTCATCGAAGTGACCAACATGCGTGGTGATGGCAGCCGCTTCCCGGTGGAGGTGCATTCGGCCGGCTTTCAGGACCATGGCCAGCCCTGCATCGTGGCCGTCGCGCGCGACCTGAGCGGCCGCTGGCGTGCCGAATCGCGCTACCGCCTGCTGATGGAATCGATCGACAAGGGCGTGATCCTGTTCGACCGCAACCTGCGGGTGATCTCGGCCAACCCGGCCGCGCACCGCGTCCTCGGCATCACCAGCAACGGCAATGCCTTCGACGCCCTGCTCGACCCCGAGGCCTGGCTGATCGTCGACGAGCACGGCAACACCCTCACCCAGGCACAGTGGCCGACCGTCCGCTGCTTCCAGGCCGGGCGGGTCATCCGCAGCACGATCATCGGCCTGTACCACCGCCCGCGCGGGCGCATGCTGTGGCTGTCGACCACCAACGTGCCGGTGTTCGGCACCGGCTGCGACCAGGCCGACCACGTCTATTCGATGTTCAGCGACATCACCGAGCTGAAGCGCAACAACCTGCTGTTCGCGCGGGCACAGTCGCTGGCGCACATCGGCGGTTGGGAATGGGACCGCAGCCTGCAGCGCCTGTACCTGACCGACGAGGCGCGGCGCATCGTCGGCCAGCCCGACGACCTGCAGGACATGACAGACCTGCTCGACTGCCTGCGCAGTGATGACCGCGCCTCCCTGCAGCAGGCCCTGGCCGACACCATCGAACACCGCAGCAGCTTCGGCCTGGAACTGCAGGGCCAACGCCGCGACGGCCACTCGTTCTGGATCCGCATGATCGGCGAAGTCTCCACCGGCGACGTCGATGCCGCGCGCATCACCGGCACCGTGCAGGACATCACCGAACGCAAGCAGGCCGAAGAGACCCTGCGCGTGCAGGCGCGCACCGACCCGCTGACCGGCATCATGAACCGCGATGCGGTGCTCACCGATCTCGGCGTGCGCATGGGCAGCCCGGGCCACGACCGGGTGGCGGTGCTGTACATCGACCTGGACCGCTTCAAGGTGGTCAACGACCTGCTCGGCCACAACGCCGGCGACGAGCTGTTGATCGAAGCGACCCGGCGCATCGCCACGGCCATCGGCACCGAAGGCCTGCTCGCCCGCTTCGGTGGCGACGAGTTCCTGGTGATCTGCGACCTGCGCGACCAGCCCGACCAGGCCGAGCAGCTGGCCGAGCGCATCACCGCCGCGTTCTCCTCGCCCTTCCAGCTGGGCAGCGACGAATTCCAGGTCACCGCCAGCATCGGCATCGCCAAGGCCCCGGGCGATGGCGACAGGCCGCAGCAGCTGATCCAGAACGCCGACACCGCCATGTACGAGTGCAAGCGCCGCACCCGCAACGGCTGGCACGTGTTCTCGCAGGAACTGGCCGAGCGCCAGAACGATCGCCTGCAGATCGAGAGCCGGCTGCACAAGGCGCTGGACGGCGATGAGTTCCGCCTGGTCTACCAGCCGCAGATCAACCTGCGCACCGGCGCCATCACCGGCTGCGAGGCGCTGATGCGCTGGCACAACGGCCAGCTGGGTCAGATGCGCCCGGACCTGTTCATCGGCCACGCCGAGCACACCGGCGACATCGTGCGGATCGGCCAGTGGGCGCTGCGCGAGGCCTGCCGGCAGGTGCGGCAATGGCAGGACGACGGCCTGGAGACGATGCGGGTAGCGGTCAACGTGTCCTGGCGGCAGTTCGTCGGCGAGGACCTGGCCCGCTGGGTACGCCAGGTGCTGGACGAGTTCGAGCTGCCCGGCACGGTGCTGGAGCTGGAGTTCACCGAGCGGGTGCTGATCGAAGACGCGCCGGACACCCTGCGCACCTTCGCCCGCCTGCGCGAGATGGGCGTGATGCTGACCATCGACGATTTCGGCGAGGGCTACAGCGCACTGAATTACCTGCGCCGGCTGCCGATCCACGGCCTGAAGCTGAGCCAGCTGTTCGTCGAGGGCATCCCGCGCAACCGCTCGGACGTGGCGGTGTGCGAGGCGGTCTGCGCGATCGCCCGCAGCCTGGGCCTGGGCGTGGTGGCCGAGGGTGTGGAAACCGAAGCCCAGCGCCAGTGCCTGCTGGGCCTGGGGGTGACCATCGGCCAGGGCTTCCTGTTCGCCCCGGGCCTGCCCCCGGAAGAGTTCGAGCGGCGGCTGCGCCGGCGCGACCTACCGGCGTTGTAGAGTCGAGCCATGCTCGACTGCCCTGCCCCCGCCAGTCGAGCATGGCT
>JAFAFD010000201.1 GCA_023423675.1 Pseudomonadota bacterium
ACCCACAAAAAAGGGACGGGGCGCTTCGGCCCCGTCCCCGCAAGTACCGCCACCGGAGAAATCGGTCAGCTGCGTCGTGCGCAATACACCGCGCGCGGCGGCAGCCGCAGTTCAGTGCCCTCGACCCTGCCCGCATCCGGGCCCGGTACGTCCAGCTGCTGCCAGGTACCGGCCGGCAGCGGATGGCTGACCGCCTCGGCCGACAGGTTGAAGGCCAGCAGGAGGGTTTCATCTGCAAGCATACGCTCGAACAGCAGCACTGGCTCGGCACTGTCCAGGAAACGGATGTCCCCGTGCTGCAGGGTCGGCTGGGTCCGCCGCCAGGCCAGGAAGGCCCGGAAGGCCGCCAGGACCGAACCCGGGTCGGCGTCCTGCACCGCCACCGCCGCCGCCCGGTGCTCGGCCGGGATCGGCAGCCAGGGCTTGCCGGTGGTGAAGCCGGCCAGCGGGGCGTCGGTCCACGGCAGCGGGGTGCGGCAGCCGTCGCGGCCCTTGAAGTTCGGCCAGAAGGTGATGCCGTAGGGGTCCTGCAGGTCCTCGAAGGCCACCTCGGCCTCGGCCAGGCCCAGCTCCTCGCCCTGGTAGAGGCAGACCGAACCGCGCAGGCTGCACAGCATCGCCACCAGCATGCGGGCCAGGCGCGGGTCGGACGGGCGGCCGCCCCAGCGGCTCACGGCCCGCTCCACGTCATGGTTGGACACCGCCCAGCACGGCCAGCCCTCGGTCATCACCGCTTCCAGGCGCGAGACCGTGTCGCGGATGTAGGCCGCGCTGTAGTCGTCCACCAGCAGCTCGAAGCTGTAGCCCATGTGCAGGCGGCCGTCCTGGGTGTACTCGGCGGTGGTGGCCAGCGAGTCCTCCGAGGAGATCTCGCCCAGGCTAACCGCCCCCGGGTACTCGTCCAGCAGCGCGCGCAGCTGCTCCAGGAACGGCAGGTTTTCCGGCTGGGTGTTGTTGTAGTAGTGGTACTGGTAGGCGTACGGGTTGTCCGGGCTGAAGCCGCGGCCCACGCGCTTGTCCGCCGGCTTGGGCGGGTTGTCGCGCAGCTGCGCGTCGTGGAAGCAGAAGTTGATGGCGTCCAGGCGGAAGCCGTCCACGCCGCGGTCCAGCCAGAAGCGCACGTTGTCCAGCGTGGCCTGCTGCACGTCCGGGTTGTGGAAGTTCAGGTCCGGCTGGTCGACCAGGAAGTTGTGCAGGTAGTACTGCTCGCGGCGCGGCTCCCACTGCCAGGCACCGCCACCGAACAGCGACAGCCAGTTGTTGGGCGGGGTGCCGTCCTCGCGCGGGTCGGCCCACACGTACCAGTCGGCCTTGGGGTTGGTGCGGTCCTGGCGGCTCTCGCGGAACCAGGCATGCTCCAGCGAGGTGTGGCTGAGCACCTGGTCGATCATCACCTTCAGGCCCAGGCCATGCGCCTTGGCCAGCAGGCGGTCGAAGTCCTCCAGGCTGCCGAACAGCGGGTCGACATCGCGGTAATCGGCGATGTCATAGCCGAAATCGGCCATCGGCGACTTGAAGAACGGCGAGATCCAGATCGCATCGGCGCCCAGCGCCGCGATGTGGTCCAGGCGCTGGATGATGCCCGGCAGGTCACCCACCCCGTCGCCGCTGGCGTCGAGGTAGCTGCGCGGGTAGATCTGGTAGATGACGGCTCCGCGCCACCATGGATTGTGCGACATCGACAGCCCCCCTCCGGGCATGCGGGACCCACCGGAAGCGGGCCGAAAACCAACTCCAGCAAGCTTAGCGGTGGCTTCCGGGGCATGGCGCTGCCTGCATACGTATTCACGCCGCAGGGCCGGCCAACGGCCTGCGAAATGACCGGTCGTGCCGGTTTCCGCCCGATTTCACGGCCAGACCCTATAATTGGCAGTGAGCCTGAAAGCCTGATCGCATGACCACCACCGAAGACACCCGTCCCGCCCTGGGCCTGCCCCAGATCCAGTCGCTTGCTGCGGCCGACATGGCCGCCGTCGATGCCCTGATCCGGGACCGGCTGTCCTCGGACGTCGTACTGA
Organism: Pseudomonadota bacterium; assembly: GCA_023423675.1. Classification (GTDB taxonomy): domain Bacteria; phylum Pseudomonadota; class Gammaproteobacteria; order Xanthomonadales; family Xanthomonadaceae; genus Stenotrophomonas. The sequence continues at coordinate 2,019 of JAFAFD010000201.1, forward strand.
TCAACCAGATCGCCGACCACATCATTTCCGCCGGCGGCAAGCGCCTGCGCCCGATGCTGGTGATGCTGGCCGGCCACGCGGTCGGCCAGGCCGGCCCGGAGCACCACCAGCTGGCGGCGATCATCGAGTTCATCCACACCTCGACCCTGCTGCACGACGACGTGGTGGACGAATCCAGCCTGCGGCGCGGCCGCAGCACCGCCAATGCCCTGTGGGGCAACGCGCCGAGCGTGCTGGTGGGTGACTTCCTGTATTCGCGCAGCTTCCAGCTGATGGTGGAACTGGACCGCATGCCGGTCATGCGGATCCTGGCCGACACCACCAACCGCATTGCCGAGGGCGAAGTGCTGCAGCTGCTGCACGTGCACAACCCGGACACCGACGAAGCGGCCTACCTGCGCGTGATCGAGCGCAAGACCGCGGTGCTGTTCGCTGCCGGCACCCGCTTGGGCGCGCTGGCCAGCGGCGTGGACGAGGCCACCCAGCAGGCCCTGTACGACTACGGCATGCACCTGGGCTACGCCTTCCAGATTGCCGATGACGTGCTGGATTACTCGGCCAACGCCGAGGAACTGGGCAAGAACCTGGGCGACGACCTGGCCGAAGGCAAGGCGACCCTGCCGCTGATCCACGCGATGGCCCATTCGGACGACGCCACCCGCGAGCGCCTGCGCAGCATCGTGCAGGACGGCGACGCCTCGGCCATGCCGGAAGTGCTGGCCGCCATCCGCGCCACCGGTGGCCTGGACTACAGCCGCCGCCGTGCCGAGGAATACGCCGAAGCCGCCGAACGCGCGCTCGACGGCCTGGGCGACAACGATGCCGTGGCCGCCCTGCGCGGCCTGGCCCGCTACGCGGTGCAGCGCTCGCATTGATGGCGTGGCCCGGGAGTGGCCCGCGCCCACCC
>JAFAFD010000244.1 GCA_023423675.1 Pseudomonadota bacterium
GACCAACGGTCGGCACCCACCAGATAGCCCTACGCCGCATTGGTGCCGGGTCCTTCCGTGGGCAGGTTCTCAGGCGGTGAGAAGCCTTCGCGTCATACTGCATGCGTAGCGTCGGGTGGCATCTCAGGCACAGTCAGCGGGGGCAGGGTAGTGGCAGACAAGTACTGCGATCTGGTCATGAAGGGCGGCATCACCAGCGGCATCGTGTACCCCAATGCGGTACTGGCGCTGGCCCGCGATTATCGGTTCAAGAGCATCGGTGGCACCTCGGCCGGCGCCATTGCCGCGGCGGTGGCGGCAGCGGCGGCCTATGGCGATCGCCGCCAGCAGGCCGGCGAGCACTTGGCCGACGACGCCGGCTATGGCGGCCTGTCGGCGGTGTCGGCGCAGCTGTCGCGGCGCGGCTTCATCTACAGCCTGTTCCAGCCAGCGCGCGGTGCGCGGGCGGCCTACCGGCTGCTGGTTGCGCTGACCGGTGGCTACGGCTGGCCGCGCAAGCTGCTGTGCCTGGCGGTGGCCGTGTTCGAGATCGCCCCGCTGGAAGTGCTGGTGTCGCTGGCGCTGCTGCTCGGCCTGGGCTGGTGGGGCGGCGGCTGGAGCGGCGTGGCGGCCACCCTGCTGCCGTCGCTGCTGTGCGCCTATGGTGCAGGTGTGGCCGGTGCCGCGTTGCGGGTGGCGCGGGTGGCACGGCGCAACCTGCTGGGCCTGTGCAGCGGCCTGGGCCGCGATGCGCGAAAGCCGGCGCTGACCGAATGGCTGCACGAGAGCCTGCAGCAGCTGTCCGGCAAGCCGCTGGACGCACCGCTCACCTTCGCTGACCTGCACGACGCGCCCCGTTATGCCGGCGAGCCGGAGAGCCCGCATGCGATCAGCCTGCAGATGATCACCACCTGCGTGTCGCACAATGAACCGCGCACGCTGCCGCTGGGTGGCGCGCAGTTCTGGTTCCTGCGCGAGGAGTTCGAGCAGCTGTTCCCGCCCAGCGTGGTGCAGTGGCTGGTCGACCATGCCGGTGCGCCGGTGGATGTGGAGGGCCGGCAGTACTACCACCTGCCGCAGGGCCCGCAGTTGCCGGTGCTGGTAGCCACCCGCATGAGCCTGAGTTTCCCGCTGCTGATCAGCGCGGTGCCGCTGCATGAACCGGCGCGTCGTGAGCGCCGCTGCGAACCGTCGCCGGCCGCGGCCGATGCCGAACACAACGTGGCCGACAGCATGGAAGGGCTGACCAGTGCCGGCCAGTCCTGCGGGCCGGTCATCACTGCGTTCCGCATCTGCTGGTTCTCCGATGGCGGCATCAGCAGCAACTTCCCCATCCACCTGTTCGATGCGGCGATGCCACGCTGGCCTACCTTCGCGATCAACCTGGTCTACCCGCAGCACGCCGAGGATGTCAGCCACGGCACCACCGGCCAGCAGGCGCTGGAGCGCGCGGTGGTGTTGCCGACCGAGAACCGTCATGGCTGGCAGCGGCACTACCAGTCCATCGCCACGCCGCTGGCTGCGGCCGAGCTCGGGCGCTTCCTGTTCGCGGTGGTGGCCACCATGCAGAACTGGCGCGACCTGCTGCAGGCGCGTGCGCCGGGTTACCGTGACCGCATCGTGCACGTGAGCCTGCAGGGCGACGAAGGCGGCATGAACCTGGACATGCCGCAGGAGGTGCTGAGCCGCATCGCCGATAAGGGCAGCCTGGCCGGCGCACGCTTCTGCGCGTTCTCGTTCGAGAACCACTACTGGATCCGCTGGCGCAACCTCGCTTCGGCCTACCAGCGCTACACGCTGGAAGTGGCGCGCACCGACGACTCCGCGCAGCAGGTGCTGGCTTACCGCGCGGCATATTCCATCGTCGCCAGCGGCGAACCCGTGCCGCCGTCGTACAAGCTGGGCTCGGAAGACAAGCGTCGTGGTTCGCAGCAGCTGTGGGCGCAGATGGTGGAGCAGGGCCGCGCCTGGGAAGACCTGGGCCCGGACCTGACCGACGGCGCACCACGCCCGCTGCCGCAGATGAAGGTCACGCCGATCTACTGACCGCGATGGATACAATCGCGGCCCCCCATTGCAAGGAACGCCCCATGTCCGCCCGTCAGCAACTGCTGGACCTGCTTGAACGCCTCGACGCCCGCGATCCGGAGCACCTGCCGGTGGTGCCGCTGGCCGCATATTTCGAGGGCAACGATTTCGAAGAGTGCATCGCACCGAACCAGTGGGGTTACGGCCGCCCGCCGATTGCCGAGCTGTACGCACGCCTGGCTGCGATTGCTGAAAAGCCCGAAGTGGAAGGCGTGTACGTCGGCCTGCACCAGGACTGGGGCAGTGCACTGGAAGACGACAGCGAATGGCCTGCAGCGGAAAACGTGCACGTGCTGACCCGCGCCGCCGCCGCAAGCGTGGAAGGCTGGCTGCAGGGGCTGGAATGCGACGGCGTCGGCGAAGGTTGGCCGTACGGCCAACACATCGACGCCCCCGTGCTCTCGGAAGGCCACCGCGTACTGACCGTGTTCTGGGACTAAAAAACGTGCCAACCAAGGTTGGCACCTACCAGTAGATCCACGCCACGCGTGGATGCATTTCAAGATAAGAATTCATCCGGATGGGGTCAGAGCCCGTTGCGTCGCAACGGGATCCGACCCCGTGCCGTCCC